>JACPAN010000028.1 GCA_016180815.1 Elusimicrobiota bacterium | reverse complement strand
GTTAAAGGGATCAAGACTTTTTAGACGGGCCAGCCTCTTGATGCCGGAAATGGCGCCTGGACCAAGGCCGGCTAAAATCGCCGGGCCGTCTTCCGTGATAAAGTCCGAAAACCCATCATCAAGATCGAGACTAAAGAGCTTCTCGAAGTAAGGTAAGGCATCGGGCTCTCCCAGGGCGCCCAAAAGGTACATGGCATGGATAGGGGCCCAACCTTTGGGCCATTCGGCGTTATGCAACTTTTTATCCAGCATGATGGCAGCCAATGGCTTTAAAGCCTTCTTACCGAAGGAAAGGATGTTTTGGGGCAATTCCTCAGGAACATCCAGGCCGCAACTTAAGAGCGTTTGGAGGCTTTTTTTGGGAGAGCCGAGCCTAAGGCCGAACATCGCTTGAAATTATAGCGCACAGGCACAGACCAACAACCTAAAATTTGTTTTGCTTGTATTTTCCACGGCCCTACACGCTTAACGTCATCATCCGCATCAAATCTACTGGAAGAACTATTTAAACTCTCCGGAAATCATATCGGCAAGGTAGACAGTGGCAGCGCCAAGTTCGTCCATAGAGCCGGCTTGCACGCTGCGGGAAGCTTGGATTTCGGCCGTCTCTATATCAACTACATTGACGGCGAGATGATACGTATTCTTTATTTTGGACACTGTTCCGTAAGCCATTTTATCCATCTTTAACAACCTTCCCAGGTTGACGGCGCAATCGTCCGTGGTGCAGACGGCGATCTGGAACTTCTGTTCGGCAAGAACCCTGCTCATGCTGGCTCGGTCAGTGACGCGGAAAAGCCCCGTATTGACAAAGGCCGCCCGCAGAAAATCAAGCACCATCAAAGATTCCTTCTCTTGAACGTCTACTCTTTGCAAATCAGCAATGCCCAGATTGATTTTATTGACCGACGGGTGCGGCATCTTGGCAGAGGGATAAGGCAGGGCGTCCGTTGCCAGCCGGAACCCTTTGGTCCAATGGGGTTTTTCCCCTGCGGGTTTTAACCAAGGTGGTATTTCATTTTTTTTAAATCCTTCGATTATTTCCAAAATTTCAAAACCGTATTTTTTGGCATGCTGGCGTCCCACGCCATCAATGGCACTCAGGTCATGGATTGAGGAAGGCTGGTTAATCGCGACTTTGTGCAAGGCCTGCAAAGGGAAAGCGGGTGTAAAAGGTAGACGCCGGTATTTCTGCTGGGAGTGCCAATACTGCAGGCGAGCCAAGAGTTCTGGATTTGGCTCCGGTGCGGAAGCTTCCACTTGAGCTCTAATAACAGAGGTCTGTTTATTTTTGGGAATCGTAGAGCACCCTGTTGCAAACGACAACAAGAAACAAAAAAAGACAACCCCCAATGTCTTTAGCATGACTCTTCGCCTTTAGAGGTTACCAGGAGGTTGCCCCGAATCCGTTCCCCCTCGGTTTCCTTCCTGATCAAAATGGTTTCTTCGGCTTCCCGGAGCTTATGCAGCGCCTGGGCAAGCAGACTGATCGGGTCGGACGGTTCGTCGCCGTTGACCTCTATTTTGCGGTTTAAGGCGATCGCTCCCAGGGCTTGATGGAGATTGAGCCCGCGTTCCATAGACTCCTTGAGCCAGGGAAGTCTGGAGAGCTTAAAGATCGCTTTATTTTCGATGCGCCGGACATTCTCCCGGGAACATCCAAACATACCGGCCAGCCTATCTAAGGTGCGGTAGTCTCCATCCAATACACCGCTTCTTAAGGCAAGGAACAGAGCCTCGCGGGAAGTAAGGGTGGAAAGAATCGTGGGGATATCATTGATCTCATTAAGGGATTGGATTGCGCTGCAAGAGGGTCCTGAAAGGAGTTCCAGATAGGGCTTGGCAACGCTCGTTATTTCCTCAAAACATATATCCCCACAGCCCCTGATCCAGATCAATCGGTCATTTTTTAAGAGTTTTGCCAAACCCCCCAGAGTTTTAACCCTGGCCACCATCAAAATATTGCGCGCCCTGTTACTTAAAGGAAGAAATTCAACGGAAATTTGGCTGGGATCCAAGGGTCCAGGCCTGCGGTATGGCCGCCTAGGGTTATTGTGTTTGGGAGGCGCAAAGCCGGCATCTGTCTTTTTGTTTGTTTCCCCTGCTGTCGCGTGTATTCCCTTTAGTTTGCCTCTTTGTACCCCCAAATCAATCCCCGTATCCAAAATCAATGTCCGGAAATCCTCTTGTTTTAACAAAGCATCCTTCCAGTCGTTTTGAGCAAGGAAAATGAGGCAGGCCAGCCAGCGAAGCCCAAATCTGGGGTCCTCCGGAAATTGATCTAAAAGCTTGTCTATTTCCTTCCCGTTTAGGCATCGGATCAAATCCTGACCGTCTTTTGTGTGAAGCGCTTGGTGCCAAATCCTCTGATGCAAAGAAGCGATCTTCTTATTGCGACTATGGCGAAGGATGGAGCAATGTGAAAGAAATCCTTTAACGCTGATTGTTTCTGGGTCCAGTCCCTCCAAAGTATCTTGCAGTTTTTCCGTCACTAACTCATCGCATTGTTCACACATCAAAATACCTCGCTTAAAAACGGGCCGTCAAACTCACCCTGTGCGCATTCCCCAACTCCCCAAAAGGAGTAATCGCGTAATCTAACCTATAGCCCATCATCCGCATTCCAAACCCTGCCCCCAGCCCGGAAAGGGCTTCGCTGTTCAGCCTACTGCTTAGGGCATAGCCTGTTCTCAGGCTGAAGGATGGGATCAAACTATATTCCGTCCCAACAGCCCAAGTAGTTTTTCTGTCATAGATGCGGTGCTTGATATCGGCAGCCAGGGTCAACGCGCCCAGGACATGCACCCCAACGCCGCCTGCCGCTGTTAATGGCAGTTTTGTCTGCTCATTGATAAATTGAATCCCTGGCCCTATATTCTGGAGAGCAAAACCGATAGAAACCGGCGCCTGGTTCATGTAACGAATAGCTCCCAGGTCTAGAGCAACCCCTTGCGCCTTATCGCTCGATATCTGACTTTGGATCAGTTTAACCCCTAATCCCAATTGTGTTCCCACAACAACCCTTCTGCTTAAAGCCAGATTAAAAGCGCTGCTTCTTGGGGTAAAGCTAGAGGTTAATCTACCCTGCTCATCTCTGCCCTGCTGATCTGGATAAGACAACATGGAAACCCCAAAGCCAAGGGTTCCGATTCTTGAAGGAACCCCCATGCCAAGGAAATCGTAAGTGGAACCTAATAACCACTCTCCGTGCATGGCGGAGAACTCTTTTTTGTGAAGGCTGGCCAATCCCGCCGGGTTCCAGTACAGGCTGGTGGCATCATTGGCAATGGCAGTGTAAGCGGAGCCTAATCCAATGGGTCTGGCTCCTACCCCGATCTTTAGGAAAGAGAACCCGCTTTGGTTCTCCGCAAATACAACGCCTACCAAAGCAACTGCCAGGACGATCCAGAGGGCCACCTCCACCGCGCGTTTTTCTTTTCTCCCTACTATCATGGTCTTTTTCCTTTTTAATCTTTTCTTCCCCGTCTTCTTAAGCGTCTGCCCGTTTCTTCTGGCCTGGATCACATAAAGGTAAACGTCGCTGGGTAAATCCTGATCCAGGGTGTATTCATAGGCGTATTTAGGCCCTGCGCCTCCTCGATCCACTACTTGGGGGACGCCTCCTATCGCAGTCTCAACAACCTGTTCCCCGCTCATGTCATAGACGCGTATAGCTATCTCATCCGCGATTCCCGCTTCAATATGGAACACCGGCTTCTTGCCTCCCCTGGCAGGATTAGGGAACACAAAGACCTCTCCCCAGGCAAAAGCTGAGTTTGAGGGAACCATAGGAGCCAATACCGCATAGAGGCTAAAGTGATTCGTTTGCGCTTTTGCCAGTTTAAGACCGGTATCTATGGCGATGCCGGACAAGGGTTCCCATTGCTGGGTCTGGGGATTGTAATAGGCGACTATAAGATCGGATTCCTTGGCTCCTGCCAGTTCATCGGCATTGTACGGCAGGGTTAGGGTCACCGGCTGATTAAAGGTTGTCCCTTCCGGTTGGAACTCTATGGCTTGTCCAATGATTTGGTAATATGGACCAGAGGAACTATCAGAGGCAGCGGGCGCTGCATTGCCCGCAATGGAAACCTTGGCAGATGGCGCTTTTGTTTTTGGCTCCACCGTAATCGTAATGGTTTCCGAGCCTACGGCATTAGCCGGAATCTCCACCTTGGCTCCCTGGGGGTGAACCACAATGCCGCCGGAGGTCTTGGTAACGGTTTTAGATACCTTGGTTGTTAGAGAACCGTCTTTTGTCAGTCCCGACCGGGAGGGATCGGATTCCCCCTGGCTGGCAATTACCACCAACTCTCCCTCAACCCCAAACTTCTTGACCTTTGCGTTATTAGAGTCCGCAACGAGCAAGTCTCCTTCTTTGGTGACTGCCAGGCCCCCCGGGTGATTTAAAGATTCTGGATCGTTCTTGGGAACGGAGAAAACAAGAAGGGGATTCCCCTGGGGATCAAACTTCTGGATTCTTGAGTTGTTTTGATCGCTGACATAAACAAAACCCTTGCCATTGATAGCTATACCGTCCGGCTTATTAAATTGCCCTGCGGATAATCCGGAACCATTGCCAAGCTGCCTTTTAAAGCCTCCGGTGGAAGAGAAAATTAAAACCCGGTCATTGTTCCTGTCCGTGATATAGAGCTGGCTCTGGGAATCTACGGCCAATACCCCCTGGGGCTTATTAAAGTCTTGCTCTATGGCTGTTGTGACGGCCTGGAGGATTTCCCCTGTAGTCGTGCTGATCTTAACGATCCGGTCATTGTTTCTATCGGCAACATAAAGATTGCCTTGGGAATCCAAAGCCAATCCATGAGGCTTGTTAAAGTTATAGGGGTTTCCGGACAGCTCCCTAATAATGCTTCCGGTAGAGCTAAAGACTAAAACCCGGTCCTTGTTCCTGTCCGCCGCATAGAGGTCCCCGGAAGCCTCCACCGCCACTCCGGTGGGTTTATTCATGTTGCCGGCGAGATTGTTGCCGCCTCCCTGGGTATTTCCATTGCCGCCGGAGTTGCTGTTCGCGTTGCCTTGACCGTTGGCATTTCCATTTTCCCCGGCATTGCCGTTATTTGTTTGAGAGTTGCCGTTGGAATTACCGCCTGCATTTGAATTTGCCTGCCCATTTCCGTTGTCGTTTCCCCCGGCATTGGAATTTGTATTGTTCTCTTGCCCCGGAGGATTATGGTTGGGGTTATGGGATAGGGTTTGGTAACCTAAGGCTGTTGAGGCGCTTGCGCTATCTGCGGAGTTGGAAACGGTTATCCCTGCGCTGTTGTCAAAGAGCTGGGGGCTGTTGCTGCTTGTGCCTATTGTGATCTGATAGGGACTGGGGCCGATGGCAAGTAAAAATGTTCCCGAGCTGTTAAACTTCTGGATTCTGTCATTGTTTTGATCGGAAACCCAGAAATCCCCGTTTCTTGGGTCCACGGCAATGTAGCTGGGCTGATTGAACTCTCCTAAGCCTTGTCCATGCCGGCCCAGAGATAATAAAAGTTTGGGTTTTGAAACAATGACCTGGACTCTTTGCTCCGATTCATTGCCCACGCAGTCTTTGGCTGTTATCTTTAAAGTATAGACGCCTTCCGGAAGACTGGAAGTGTCCCAGCTTGCCAAGACCGCGTTTTCCAGACTTACTTGTGTAACGGTATCAATAATCGTGGTGAAGCTCACGGGGTCGCTCCCTAAGCCGAACTCCACCCTGTAGGACTCAAAATGATCGAAGATTTGATTGTTTAAGTGGGTTCCCTTGTCCTTGACTGTGCCGATAACCCTGATTTGGTCCCCTCCCACCAGCTTGCAGAGTCCCGGGTTTTCTGTTGATGTTACTGGGGATATGAACTCAATGATAGGCGGGGTGTTGTCTAGAACCACGGTTTTGGATTTGACTTGCTCGTTATTGCCCACATTGTCCACGGAATAAAACCTCACATCAACAAAGCCATCCGGGGTGGAAGCGGAAACAAAAAATGGCGTTTCCGTGTTGGAGCGGGTGTCGCGGGATAAAAAGTCGGCATTATTGAAATCTTTAAAAAAGCTCTTGGCCAAGCCCGAGGCCAGGTCCTTGACAATGGGATCGTTGGCGTTGATGGTTAGAGGGGTCTTGGAGCTGATGACGGTCCCATCTGATCTAACGCAGGGGGAAGAAATGATTAATTGGCTTTGGGGAGGCGTGGCATCCACATAAACCGTAACCCCTTTAAGGACCTCGAGATTCAAAACATTGTCAAAACTCTTAAACTCCACTCTGTGTATGCCTTCGGCTAAACCAAAGGAAAACCCCGTGCCAAAGGGGGCATTGGGGTCCAAGGGATCAACCGCGATAAAGTCAATCGCGGCCTTTTCTTGGGCTGAGGGCTCGATCAAAGAACCTAAGGGAGCGCCGAGCGGCACGCTGCGGTAGCGCGTGACCAAGACCCCGGAGGCGACTTCCTCTGCCACGGGATCAACAGAGGGCAGTTGATAGAGAAAACCGGGCAAGGCATATTGCTTGATCCCAGGGACTTGATCAGGGAAAGAGCCGCCAAAGCCGTTCTCAAAGAAGGGAGCACTGGCTCTAAGGCTGGTGATTGGGGGCGTCGCGTCCACATGGAGCCGCTGGGTTTTAATTGCTTCTTCATTGCCCAGCCTGTCTGTACTTTTAAAGTCAACTGTTCTTATTCCTTCAGACAAGGTAAAGCTTGAGGCAAACACACCAAAAGGGGCGCCGTCTACCCTAAACTCCGTTGTTGAGACGCCCACAGCCACGGAATTGACCAAGGGATCATCAGCGTTGAACCCGATCAAGGTACCGGCATTGATGAATCTCACGGAATCAAGGACAAACGTGGGCGTACCAATGGCAATGACAGTTTGAGGCGTGGTGTTGTCCACTGCGACTGTGGCGATTTTAATGCCTTCCCTGTTGCCGATGATGTCATCGGCAAAAAAGCCTAAAGTATAAAGCCCGTCCTCGTCTGCGGCCAGCGTAAAGCTTGAGATGAACGTTGCCCCTTGGCCGGGATTGGGATTAACAAAAGTGGAACGCTCCACGCCATTGACCAGGAGCTTTTGCAAGGCCACCCCAAGTCCAATTTCATCCCCCACTGAAATCAAATCATCAATAGAATCTAATACCAAAGGCGTGTTCTTGGTGAAAAAGATAAGGCCAGGATCGGCCGGTGTTGTGCCAGGTATTGCCGTTGTAACCTCAACCTTGGGATCACCCATTTTTATGGCTGTTCTTGGCGGTTGGATGTCGTGGATCACCTCAAAAACGCCGGAAACCACTTTCGTCGAATTATCCACCCAATCCTTGGCCTGGGCCTTCAAAACCCACAATCCATCATCAATGGAAAAAGGATCGATGAATTCCCCGGAATGAACGATGAGCGAGGTTGCGCCCCGCAGAAGGCCCCTGTTTTCCAGTTCTGTCAGTTCCAATCTTGTGAACCGAGGATTGGGATCAAGGTTATCCGTTACAATTACATTAATGGGAATGGAACTGATGGTGGCAATAAATTTATCCCCTTCTTTTGGGGAAGTTATGGTGATTGCCGGCGGCCTACCGTCAGAGAGAATCTCTGCTTTATTGATTGGCTCTTCGTTTTCCAAAAGATCTGTGGATTTAAACTGGATCGCGTAACGGCCCTCTGCCAAAGTAAAGCCAGCGCTAAATAAAGCAAGGGGGATTTCCTCCGGCGTGGTTTCTGTTGCGAGGACAACCCTAAAGCTGGTGCTTCCAATTCCTACGGCCACTTGATTAATAACCGGATCATCGGCTAAAAATTCTATCGGGGTTATGGCGCTGACCACGGTGATACTATCAACCGTTACGGCGGGTGTAGAAACCTCGAGCTTCGTCATGGGCGGCGTATTATCCAAGGCTAATTTCTTGGATTTCTCTTCTTCCAGATTGGATACCAGGTCGCTGGCGGTAAAAGAAATGAGTTTGACTCCATCCGCCTCCTCCTCCAAGGCAATGGGATTGGAAAATAAGCTCCCCGACACAGGGTTCGGATTTATAAACTCTTTTGGCGCTCGGCCATTAAGAGAAAACTTCTGCAAAGCCACCCCAAAACCCCTAGCATCCCCTACTTTAACCAAATCATCAATGGAAGTCAGAAAGTTGCGGGACCGTTTGCTCACAAAAACCAAATCATCTTTGGCAACTTTTGGCTCGCCTACTTCCACCATGCTTCTGGGGGCAAGAGTATCATGTACCACCTCAAAAACTCCTGAAGTTGCGAATGTAGAATTAAATACCCAATCCTGGGCGCTGGCCTCGGCTACCCAAAGCCCGTCATCCAAGACAAAAGGATCGATGCCGGTTCCATTGGCAGCCACAAAAACCGTGGCTCCTTGTTTAAGCCCTTTATTGGCTACTTGGCGCAATAGAATGTCCTGCGCCAACTGAGGGGAAGGATCGAGATTATCGTTGAGCGTTACCTGTATTGCGACCGAAGAAACGGTGGCCGCGAATTTCTCCCCGGCTCGCGGAGAAACAAATTGAATCACCGGCGGCAATGTATCCACCGTAAGTCTGCCGGTTTGATCCTCCCCGACGTTGCCCGCTAAATCAAGACCTTCAATAACAACAGGATGAAGGCCGGAGACACTCTCCTCTTTTGCCGTAAAACGGAATTTCCAGGACATGCTGGGCGGAAGATTACCGTCAAACGCCGGAGAGCCTCCAATCGTGACGGTGGGGCTGCTAATCACCCGCTCCGAGCCGATAAAGAATATATCCGCCAAGGGGCGCTTGGGTCCAACTACCGCGGTGCTTACCAAAACCTCGCGTTTAAGCTCGAAGGAAACGCCGTCCAAAAGAGGCGAGGCCTGTTCCAGCGAGCTTCTCTTTAATGTGGAGCGGAACTTGATCTTTCCCGAAGTTATATCCGCTTGGGAAAGCTGGGCAACCGGCAGAAAAGTTAAACTGTCCATGGAGAACTCATGTAGGATTTCCCCTTCCTTCACGTCCTCGAACGCCTTAAAACCATTGATCTTTGTAACCTCCGGCAAGAACACAAAGGATGTTTCCACGCTTCCGGCTAAATTGCCCTCTAGCTTCGGGGTCGGGTCAAGGGGCGTGGTGGGATTCATCCGCAGATAATCGATCTCTAAACCGTTATCCTTGGCGTTAAAAGCAAAAAGATTTAATAGCAACTTGGAAGTGGTCTGGCTTCCCAGGCGTGCCGGCCCCTCCAAGGCCTTGGACCCGTCCACATATAGCGCCACCTGACCTTCTTTTAAAACTATTCGATAAACGTGGAACTCCCGGACATCTACGGGAACACAGGGGAAGGTATTACCTATGCGGAAACAAGCCTGATTTGGTTTTAGAATTAAATTAACCCTGGATCTGCCTCCCGTTACAAAGAGGGACGTTTCAAAAAAAGATGAGCCGGGATGTGGGACCAGTTTCAGTTTAGTTCGAATTTCGACGGTAAAACCGGCTATTTCGTCAAGCCCTATGTTAAACCAAGATAATTCGTTGGTGTCGTCGCTGTGCACAAAGGGATCATTGATTAATAAGCTGTAAATTCCGTTCTCCAACGACTCCCCAATTCTTCCTGTTTGCAATAAGACATTCATTGGAGGCTGGTTGTTTTTAGGAAGAACGTCCCCCTCATAACGGATGGTCCAGAAATCATCCGGAGTATCAGCGGCTATAACGCGGGTAATCAGGCGCAGGGAGCCATTGGCGCTCTCTAAACCATCTACAACGTTCTTAGAATCCTCCGCTTCCAGACGCACCGCCTGTGCTCCGCTAAAGGAGGGGCTCGTATTGTCAATTACGATCGTTACCGTCTGCATTGCTTCCTCATTGGCCACCTGGTCTATAGACTTGAATCTTAAAACAAACCTGCCTTCGGAACTGAAGGAAATGGGAAGGGTGGGATCAAAGGAGTTTAGCGTGCCATCATCAATACTAAATAAAGTCTGCCGGACGCCGGATAAATTGTCTGTTGCTACAAACCCGAAAGTATCCCTGCTGGTTGCGTAAAACGTGCCGTTCTCCCTAAAAAGCGGCCGAGAAGCAGCCAGCGTTGTCTTTGGCGCCTCGGAATCCAGCGCAATTTTTACTGTTTGACTTGACTCCTCAATACCCCCTTGATCCACTGCGGAAAAACGAAGGCTATAAACCCCGTCCGGAGCGCCGGCCAAGCTGAACTCCGATTGGAAAGCCTCTCCCGGCCTTGGCGCAGGGTTTATAAATTTCCTCGCCAGAACGTCATCTAGGGCAAGCCGTTGGCGCGCCACCCCTAGCCCTGTAGAATCAAACACCTGGAAACGGTCATCTGTCGAACTTAATGCAAGCATGGTTTGAAGGCTTACAAAATCTACATCCCCTGCCCCAAATCTTGGTTCCCCCATAGAGAGCAAGCTGCGGGGCGGCTGGGTATCATGGAGGATTTCAAAAATACCGGAGGCAATGCGGGTAGAGTTTTCCACCCAATCTTTTCCCTCGGCCTCCAGAACCCACCGGCCATCATCCAAGGAGCCGGGTTCCAGGAACTGGCCGCTGGCAACCGCAAATACAGTCGGGCCTTGAAGCAGCCCGGTATTCTCTCTTTGCACCAGTTCCAAACGCGTAATCCTGGGGTTAGTATCCAGATTATCTTGGATGTTTACGCTAATGGGTATGGTATGAATAGTTGCCAAAAACCTTTCTCCGCCAACAGGGGAAGCAATGACAATCTGCGGCGCTTTGGTGTCTATGTTCAACCTTCCGGTATTATCCTCCCCGGTATTGCCCGCCAGATCGGCTCCAACAATATGAATAGAATGACTTCCATCGACCATTGCAGAATCCGGCGTAAATCTAAAATTCCAGAGAAAACTGGGTGGGTTGTTGCCGTCAAATGCAGGGAATCCGGCAACAGTTACCGTTGGGGGGCTCTGAAGCTGCTCCGATGTGATGAAGGTGATCCGAGCGATCCCTCCTTGAGGACCGGCAACTGCCGTGCTGACCATAACATGTCTTTTTAGGTCAAAGGAAACGGCGTCGAGCATTGGAGAAGTCTTATCCAGCGAGGCCCTTTTTATAGTGGAACGAAATTTAATTCTTCCTGCGCTAATATTTGCCTCGGAAAGCTGGACAACTGGCTTAAACACTGTTCCATCCGTAGAAAACTCATGAGTTATATCTCCCTCGTTGACGCTTTGAATGGTTTTGAAGCCATTGACGGCATTAATCTCCGGAAGGTTTATAAAAGGCGTTTCCACCGTTCCCTCAAGCTCTCCAACCAATTGAACCGGCGGCGGGAAAACTCCCTGGTTATTGACTCGAAAATAATCAAGCTCCACCCGCCCCTTTTCCGAGCCATTGCCGATTTGCATCTCCAGAGCTCTGCCTGCAATGGAACCCAAGGACTGGGCTCGGCCCTCCACAATCAGCTTGCCGTCTATATAAAAAGAAATCTGCCCAACCTTCGAGGTTACCCGGTAATCGTGGAAAATGGCCGCATCCAGGCCCAAACGGGCAAAAGAGCTGAAGCGGCCTACCTCTATCGTAACATTGGGAACGTGCGCTATGATTTCCGGAATTTCTCCCTCAAAAGAAAGCGAAACATCGCCAGCAGTAATGGAGATACGGTGGTTATAATTTCCGTCACGATAAGCTAATAAGAAAGGAACGCTGGGGGCTACCTTAACCCGCCACGCTGCGGTGTGGCCGACAGCAAAGCTCATGCCGGCATCGTTCTGCTTTAACTGGAGAATTCTGAAACTCCCCCCCGGGACAAAAGAAAAATTAACCACGTAATTGTCCTGTTCCAGCGACTCATCAATAGTACCGCTGCCAAAAATAAATCTGGAAACGCTAAAAGGAGGGCTGGTTTGGGAAGCGAGCCGGTCTCCTTCCCATCGGAAGGTCCAGGTTTCCTCCCCCGTTGCAGCACTGACTTGCGTGGGGAGCCGCAAGGCCCCATCGAATGTTTCCAATTTGACGATGGTATTAAGCGGGTCTTCGGCCTGAATAGTCACGGCGTTGACACCAGAGAAGGTAGGCGGGGTATTATCAATGATGAGGGCAACGGTGCGTTCTGCCTCCTCATTGCCCAACTGATCCCGTGATTTAAATGTGATCTCAACCCTTCCCTCCTGGGGAAATGTCAAGGGATTACTGGGATTAAACGACTCAAATGGTGCAGCGTCGATCCTAAATAAAGTTTCTTTGACTCCGGAGAGGTTATCTCTTGTCACAAACCCAAACGTATCGCGGCTGGTGGCGTAAACCGTATTGTTTTCTTTAAAGAGCGGCCGGGAACCGGCAAACTCCGTAAATGGAGCCGTATTATCCAAAGCAACGGCAATGGTTTGGGTGGACTCTGCTTGATCCAGGGCATCGCGGGCCAGAAAGCTTAGTTGAAATACCCCATCCAAGATATCCGATAGAGTAAAGCTGGAAACAAACACCTGGCCTTCTTGGGGATTAGGGTTTTGAAAAAGCCGATTAAATAGACCGTTTAAAGAAACTGAATGACTTAAAACACCAACACCCTTTTGATCCAGCGGCCGCAATGCGTCATCTATGGAATTTAGGGTCAACAATGTTTCTGAGCGGACAAAGGTTAAGGGAAAAGAAACGGCTGCTGAGTCTAGGCGGCTTAATTTAAGATCGTTTGGAGAGGCTGCTATAAAAGCCGGTGTCCCGATTGCCAGATTTGACCTTGGGGTCAGGGTGTCATGGACCACTTCAAAGATGCCGGATAATACCTTGGTTGAGTTAGCAACCCAGTCCCGGCCTTCCACCTCCATATTCCAAGAGCCGTCATCCAGAGCCCTAGGGCTGATTTGATCGTCGTCTTTGGCAAAAAACACCGTCGGCCCGCGCAACAAGCCCTTGTTTTGAACCTGAAATAACTTAATAGCAGCGGCGGGCTTTGGGTCTAAATTATCCTGGATACTCACGTTAACGTTTATTGTGGAAACTTCCGCAACAAAAACATCGCCACCCCTCGGAGAAATGTTATTGACTTGAGGTGCAAAGGAGTCAATGGTCAAACGGCCGGTGTCGTCAATTCCAAAATTTCCGGCTAAATCATTGCCGGAAATAACGATCGGGTGAAGGCCAGGGGGATTGTCTTCCTTCGCTTGAAACCTAAATTTCCAGGACAGACTTGGCGGCGCATTTCCATCAAACGCTTGGCCGCCGTCAATAGTAACCGTCGGGCTGCTGATCAGTCTTTCCGAGACGATGAAGGAAATAAACACCGGGGAGGCAAGCCCCGCCGCCGATGTGCTGACCAGCACATCTCTTTTAAGTTCAAAGGCAAGGGCGTCGAGCGACGGCGACTTCTTTTCCCCGGAGACTCTCTTGAGAGTAGAACGGAATTTTATTTTTTTGGCGCTTAGATCCGCCTCGGCTAAACGGCCCACGGATAGAAAGGTATTCCCATCCGTGGAAAACTCATGAACGATCTCCCCTTCTCCAACGTCCTGGAAGGCGGCAAAGTGGTTGATATTTTGTATCTCCGGCACCTCAATAAAGGGAGTCTCAATCGCGGCCTCTAAAACCGGTTTGACCGTGTCCGGGGGAAGCGGGGCTTCGGAACCGGCCGTATTGATCCGGATGTAATCTATTTCGATGCCTCCCGCGATCGTCATCACGCTCTTTTGAGCAAAAAACCTGAAAGGCGAAACATTGAAGCTGACCGGAGTCGTTTGGCTAACCAGAGCGCCATCCATAAAGTAATTGACCTGATTTTGTGATACCTTAACCAAATATGTGTGAAACTGCGTAAGATTAAGGTCATCCAGACGGACCGTGCTGCCTCCGAAGAAAAAGGCCCGGTTTATACCGCTTTGCGAAATCCTAAAGATGCTGACGCCGATGGTCTGGCCTGCTAAATCTCGGGAATTAAAACCCCATTGACTGTTATCCTTAACCCGGGCGCGTACCTCCATGCTGTAGCCTTTCTGGGGATCAAGCGAGAGCGTGTTGAGCGAATATGCCGCGAATGTGTCGCCTGGCGGGGCCGCCTGAGTAATAGTTAAATCGAAAATACCGTTCTTAATCTCTTCTATGAAAAATTGTTCATTCGGTTGAGTGCCGATTTCCCTTTGGAAAACAGGATCATTCTGACTGGGAAGGACGTCCCCTTCAAAACGCGCCACGCTGCCTGAGCCCGGGTCTGCCGTTAATGTCCCTAAAACCAAAGAACCGTTGATTTCTTGAAACAACGCTCGGGAAAATATGTTATCCGCGTCCTCAACTTCAATCCGCACTCCTGTTGTGCCGGAAAAATTGGGCGGGGTGTTGTCGATAACAATGGATAAAACATTCTCCGGCTCTTGGTTGCCCAACTGATCCACGGATTTAAAGGCGATAAGAAATTTTCCTTCGGAATTAAAAGATAGCGGCATTAAGGGATTAAAGACAGCGAAGGAACCGCCATTGATGCTCAAAAGGGTTTCCCTTACGCCAGAGAGATTATCCTGGGCCACGAATCCGAAAGTATCCCTGCTCATGGCGTAAATGGTGTTGTTTTCCCTAAAAAGAGGCCGTCCGGCAGATAAAGCCGTTGCCGGAGGCAAGGTATCCAAAACTACGGTTCTGGTTATAGTGGATTCTTCAACGCCAACCGCATCCTGGGCCGTAAAACCCAAAGGGTAAACTCCGTCTGGAAGCCCGAATAAAGTAAAGGTGCTGACAAAAGGCATGCCTTTGCCGGGCTTGGGGTTGACAAAAGCAAGCGCCGCCATATCGCCCAACGTTGCCCTTTGAAGGGCAATTCCGGGGCCGGAGCTGTCGTCAACTTGAAGCAAGTCGTCTATAGAGCTTAAAGAAAATAATGTTCCCATCCCGGCAAACTCCAATGGGAAAGAAAGTCCCTGGGTATTTAGAACGCTTTGCCTTAAGTCGCCGGCCGATGCCGCAACAAATCCAGGCTCAAAAAACATGGTGGTTCTGGGCGGCAAGCGATCCACAATAATCCTTCCTGTCCCATCGAACCCGGAATTTCCCGCCAGATCGGCGCCGGTAATCTCAATGGGATAAGATCCGCCAGCCAAGTTGGAGTCCAAGTTAAATTTAAAGTTCCATAAAAAACTGGGTGGCAGATTGCCGTCAAAAGCATGAAGTCCTGCCGCCGTTACGGATGGGGTATGCGTCAGCCGCTCGGAAACGATAAAGGTGATGGTGGATGCCGTGATCTTTGGGCCAAGAACCGAAGGATTGCTTTGGACCAAACGTTTTAAACCAAAGGAAATGGAATCCAAGGAAGGAGACCTCTTTTCCGCCAAGGCTCTCTTGAGACTGGAGCGGAATTTGATCTGTCTTGCGAATACATCGGCTTGAATCAACTGCGTGACAGGTAGAAAGGTTGTCCCATCCGTGGTGAATTCATGGATAATTTCCCCTTCCCCAAGGTCCTGGGCCGCCTTAAAGCCATTGATCCGGCTAACCTCCGGCAAAGGAATAAACGGTGTTTCCACGCTACCCTCAGTTGGCCCCTCAAATACCAACTGGGGATGAGTTGTTGGAGGAAAACTGCCCTGGTTATTAACCCTCCAATAGCCCAATTCCGCCTGCCCCCCGACTCCGGCCTGGTAGTTAAAGGCTAAATCCATTTCTCCAAAACCGAAGGCGATGGAAGCAACTTCTATTATTCTCTGTTGATCCACAAACAGGATGAATATGCCGTTTTGGGAGATTACCCGGAAAGTATGGAATGTATCCATGGAGCCCACAAAAAACCTTTCAATGAAAGGAGACTGAGGAAGGCTCACCTCCAGAAGGCCGCTCTGGAAAACTCTCATAAAAAAGACGTTGTGATCCGCGATGCGAAAATTGACAAAAGCGCCGGAGCCCATAAATGCCGGATTGACCGACATGCGCATCTGCCATTCCACGGTGTAGCCTGTGGCTGAACTTAAATTAAGATTCTGCGGCCTCAAGCCTCCCGCGCGAAAAGTCTGTGCCTGGCCCTCAAATAAAATTTTATAGATGCCTCCCTCTGTACTCTCTTTTATGGATGGGTCCATAAATGGAGAACGAAACAAACCAAAAGGCGGATCGTTATTCATGGGCAAACCATCCCCTTCAAAACGGAATGTCCAATTTTCCGTGGGTTGCCCAAAAAACGTCGTTGTCGGCAAAACCAAGGAGCCATTGGATAACGCCAGTTCTCTGATGGTATTTCGAGGATCTTCGGCCTCCACCATTACCGGCGCTTCGCCGGAGAAGGTGGGCGCAGTAGTATCCACAACAATGGTGAAGGTTTGTTCCGGCTCCACATTGTCAAAATTATCAATCGAATGGAAACGCAGTTTAAACTCCCCCTCCCTCTCGAATCGAATCGGCTGCGTAAATTGCGTTTGCGTCCCTTCCTCAATTCTAAACAGGGTTTCCCTTACACCGGAGGCCGCATCCTGAGTCGCCAAAGAAAAGGTGTCCAGGGTCGTGGCATATAAAGTGTTATTTTCCTGAAACAAGTTCCGCGAAGGGACGAGAACAGTGACAGGAGGAACATCGTCCACTATAATCGCGACGGTTTGAGCGCTTTCCGGGTTTTCCAACGCATCCTTCGCGGTAAAAGAAAGAATATGAGCGCCGCCGCTTACCCCCAATAAACTCATCGAGCTTGCCAAGGGGGCGCTAAAATCCGCGTTGTTAAAGCTCTTGACTAACGCATTATCTATAAACACTTCCAAGGACTTAACTCCTGCGCCTTTTTTATCCCCAATCGTAATCAAGCCATCCTCGGATAAAAAGCTAAAAATAGTTCTGGGACCAACAAGAATGGGATCGGTTTCAAGTTTGGGCTCTCCTATGGTCAGGACGGATTGAGGCGCTAAGCTGTCTATCGTGATTCGGCCGGAAGCATCCGTTCCCAGATTGCCCGCGAAATCAAACCCCTCGATTTTAATGGGGAATACACCACTGGATTGATCTTGTGGCGGCCTAAACCGGAACGTCCAGGATAGGCTTGGCGGAATATTTCCATCCTCGGCTTGGCCCTTATCAATAGTCACGTTGGGCGCTTGGGAAAGCCTCTCCGAGGCGGTAAAGGTAATCAAGGATGGGCCGAATGAATGCGGCCCGATCATGGCAGGGTTCGCTTCCACCAACCGGGCGATAACGTCAAATGCAATAGAGTTTAAACTAGGCGAGGCATTTTCCAGGCTTGCTCTCCTTAAAGTAGAACGAAATTTGATTTGCCTCGTTGTAAGGTTGACGTTCGCAAGTTGGGCGACCGGCAGGAAAGCGGCTTCATCCGTCGTAAATTCATGAAGGATTTCACCCTCCCCCAGAGTTTGTATTGCCGCAAAATTATCCAGCTTGGTAACCGTAGAAAAAACAAGGAACGGCGTCTCAACAGACCCTTCCAGTTTTCCCGTCACCTGGGTTACGGGGTTTATTCCCGGAGGCTGCGTCTTTTGGGTGTTGGCGCGGATATAATCCACATCAATCCCTCCCCCGCCTGGGTCAAAACTCAACCGGATGGCAACGCTATTAACCGATCCAAGCAAAACCTGGGAAAGGGCGGTGGCTTGCCCCATAACGAACAACTGGTGATCCACGAACAAAGAAAAGGAGCCTCCCTGAGATGTGATGCGGTACGTGTGGAATGCGTTGGGAGACACCTCCATAGTGGCCAACCTCACGAATTGGCCCCCTTCAAAAACGGGAACCTCCACCGTATTATTGAAAAGCCTGATAAAACTATTGAAGTTTTGGCTTCGCAGGCTCATATTCATGATGGCATTGGGCAGCATGCGTATTCTCCATTCCGAGGTGAAGCCTTGCTGGTCATTAAGCGTGGCCGGCAGGCTAAAACTCAACTGGCCGCCGGAACCGGAAGCCGGCGAAGTCCCAAAAAGAATGCGGTAGACCCCGTCTTCAATCTTTTCTTTGATGGGAGCTTCTGGCCGAATAAAGGAACGATCCACCATAAACGCCGGGCTGTTATTATCCGGCAATACCTCCCCTTCATAGCGGATATC
Organism: Elusimicrobiota bacterium; assembly: GCA_016180815.1. Taxonomy (NCBI): domain Bacteria; kingdom Pseudomonadati; phylum Elusimicrobiota; species Elusimicrobiota bacterium. Next base: position 39,050 of record JACPAN010000028.1, on the reverse strand, counting down.
CCATTGGTCATCCGGAAAGAAACTGACGGTATCGGTCTTGAGCCTTAAAGCGCCGTCCGCCAAATCCAAACCCTGCATAGCATTGGAGAGATCCTCCGCCTCTACGCTGATCCGGGCCGCCTCCGAAAACGTGGGAGGAGTATTCTCCAGAACAAGCTGGATGGTTTGAAGGGGCTCCTCATGTCCCAAATTATCCACGGACCGGAACTGAATTTTTACCTTTCCCTCCTGGGAAAAACTGAAAGCCTGAGTGAATCGAGTGAGCGGCGCGTCATTAATGCTAAAGAAGGTTTCCCGAACCCCGGAACCCGCATCCGTGGCCACAAATCCAAAAGTATCCCTTGTGGCGGCATAAACCGTGTCATTTTCCCGGAAAAAATTACGGGAGCCGCTAAAAGCACTGCCCGGAGGCAAAGAATCGAGACCGATTCTTTTAGTCTTTACTTGCTCGGTATTTCCTATTCTGTCTTTTCCAAAAAAGCGCAGGTCATAAATTCCATCCGCAATGCCCAATAAGGTTATCGTTGCCGTAAAAACGGCAGCCATAGGATCAGGATTGTTTATCGTGGTTGAGGAAATGCCTTCTAAGGCCAAATGTAAACTCTGAACCCCGGTTCCCAGCTTATCTCCAATCCTGTTTAAATCATCTTCCAGGCGAAACTCAAGAGGGGTAACCGGAGTCACGAATACAGGCTCTACCCCGGATTGGGGCTGCCCGATGGAAAGGGAGGTCCGCGTTGGGAAAAAATCGCCGACTCCGATGCGAGCCGTTTGATCGCGGCCCTTATTGCCGGCCAAGTCTACCCCCTCAATGACAACCGGCAGCGGCCCAGCGGTGTTTGCGGGAAGAGTAAAGTTGAATCTCCAAGAAAGACTGGGCGGTTTATTGCCATCAAATGCTGGCTCGCCTCCAACGGTTACCGTTGGGGATGATGCGAGCCTTTCCGAAGATGTGAACTCAATAAGAAGAGGTTGATCCTGCCTAAGGGGCTCAAGCAAGGTAGGAGTAACCACAATACCGCGCTCGGCATCTACAAAGACGGCATCCAAGGAGGGGGCTTGCTTTAAAATCGAATCTCTCGCAAGGATGCTGCGGAACTTTATTTTTCTTTCCGGCAGCACTGTTTTGGGCAATTGCTCAATAGGCTGGAAAACAGCCCCATCTAAAGAAAAGGCGTGTGCTATGGTGCCCTGCCCCAAACTGCCGGCCTGCCGGAAGTTGCTCACAAAATCAGCATCAATAAACGGCGTTTCAATGGTGGCGGATGTTCCAACCACCGTTGGCTCCGTGGTTAACCGAAAATAATCAATTTCCGCGCTTGCCGGCTGGCCCGACCCTTTGCAGCTAATAGCAAGAACAACATTGCTTAAAAGATCAGGGGACGCTGAGGGGGGTCTTTTACTTACCAGATTACCGTCTACCAATAAATCTGTCGCGCCACCTGGTTGCTTTTTAATTTGAAAGGTATGGAATTGGCCGGCGGCAAGCGCAACCGGCGCTGCGCCAAACAACGTAGCCTCAACGGCTGAAGTATTAAGGGATTCGAAAGAGCCCGGACCACTGACCAAGACGCTACCCAACGCGCTTCCCGACGTCTTAAACCTGGTTTCCAAAACGTAGCTTCGGTCCGGAAGGGTTGCGTTAGGCCGGAGTATTAACACTACAAGACCAAAAGATTGCAGCGGATTAGTGGAAGCTGGGCAGGCATCTAAGTTTATGCGATAAATACTGTCCCCCAGAAGGGTTTCTGTGCCTCTTGAGAGGGTTTTGTCAAAGCGTCCAGGCTCCGTGTTTTGATCCGGAAGCACATCCGCCTCCCAATGGATGTTAAAGCCGTTGGGCGGCACCAAGGCGTTTTCCGTCAACCGGATAGAGCCATTGGCGATCTCAACCGCCTCTAAAGGAACAATAAGGTTCGCCGGATCCTCAGCGTCGACTTTAACCGTAGATACCCCGGAAAAGTCGGGCGGCGTATTATCAATGACAATGCTTTGCTGCTTTTGCGATAAATTGCCCACTTGGTCCAGGGCGCGGATGGTAATAAAGAAATTGCCTTCTTGTTTCAAGGAAAGAGCATGGCCGGAGGCAATGCTTTGAAACGGTTCGCTGTTGATACTCAGACTGATAGATTTGACACCGGAGAGCCCGTCCCTGACCGCAACATGGAATGTATCCGAACTTGTTGCGTAAAAAGCGCCGCTTTCCTGAAAAAGAGCCCGGTTTGGTGTTACCGTGATTTCAGGCGCAGTGTTATCCAACGCAAGCAACCGGCTCTTGATGCTTCCTTGGTTTCCAAGGTTGTCTACGCCAAAAAAGTCAATGATGCGGCTTCCATCATTGCCCACCATGCTGAAAGTTCCCCCAGTAACCGCAAAAGAACCTCCAGCCGTTCTATCCTTAAACGAACCGCCGGCCCCGCCCGAAGCTACACCGTTAACCAAAGGATCAACAGAATTAATTTTAAGAGGGGTTCGGGAAGTGACATAAAGAACCGTTCCCGATGAAAAAGCAAGGCCGGGATCGTCGGCAATAAGGTCAGCGTCCGGCGCAGTATTATCCAGCGCGATAACCTGTGTTTTTTGCGCCTCCCTATTTCCCAGTCTGTCAATACTCAAGAAATCCACGAAACGCAGACCATCTTCCCCGGCGATGGTGAACGGCTGGGAAAATGTTTCCAATGGCGGCAGGCTTTCTTTGCGTACCCGAAACAACGATTTTTCGATACCGCTGGCGTCTCCCGCCTCAATTCTTAAGGAAGTCTTGGAAGCGACAAAGAGCCGCTGATCAGGGCCAATGAACTTGGGCTCCCCGGTAGCCAAAGTAGATATCGGGGGGCTGGTTTCCTTGCCCCGAAAATGAAAAGCGGCAAACAAGGAGGCTTTCTCGGTGGTGGCGATAAGTTCCCCGGAAGTCAGATCAAAAGTCGTTGGCAAAGGCTCCCAAATGTTGGTTGCGGTATCGTATCGAAAGATGCTCATTTGGCTCGGATCATCCCCGCTCTTGGGGGAAGGCTTTATCCGAAGGACCGCTACCAAAGGACTAAAAACGGTTCCATCCGGATTAACGTCAAAAAAGGCGCTCGTCCGCAAGGGAGCAAATGAAGTTCCTGCGAATTTTGCCCCAACCAAACTCAAACCCGTGGGCACACCCGTGGATTGAGCAATCGTCATGTTCAAAGAGGAAGGAAAAATTAGTTGTGCCCGGCTTAAATCACCGGCTGCGGCGAGTTGGGTCCCGGCATTAGGATACTGGACCAAGGTTCCTTCCTGCAGGACATTAAGGCCGGTAACTAAAAAATCAAAACCGCCGGCGCTGTGCCATTCTATGGCCTCCAGGCTGTAGCGAAAGAGCGCCACGGTGCTTCCCGCCACGCCGCTCCAAGTCATGGAAGAGCTGCTGATCGTGTCCACCGTAACCGATGACAAGGTTATGGTGTTGTCATGAATGATGCTGCCTGCGCTATCCCTTATCTTTAAATTGACATGGAGTCCCCGGTCTGCTCTGCGGAATGTCTTAAAACGCAAGACAAAAGGCGCGGTAAAACTATTGGCGTCATGAAACGTCTCGCCAGTTTCCGGCACCAAAGCGGGATGCCGGCTGTCCACAGAGACGAAGGAATCAACAAAGACGCTAAAAGGCTGCGACTCAAACGGCGGAACGATTGAATTGGATTGAATGCAGCCCCTGTTATAAAAGAAGGTGCTGTTGGGAAACGCCCCTAACCGCCATTGGCCGTCCGTGATATTAGAAGGAAGCGTCAATCGAAGAAGGCTGCTGGAGTCATTGACGCTAAGACCCTGCGCGGAAAGCGAAACGCTGGTCTCCCCCCCGGAAATCCTCCTCAAAAAAAGATCGCCGCTTACCAGTCGGACCACGGAGTCGGAAGTAAATGGATAAAGAATACGCTTCTGAAGCTGAGAATTGACCAAATGGGGCTTGGCCCTATGGTCTGTGCCAATAACGGGGGCTCCGGTTTCCCATTGAAGATCCCGCTGAATAGTTATCGTTGAACCAAAAACATCAAAAGCCTGAAGCACAAAAATCAAGTTTCTCCTGGCTGAGACGGCCGGATCGAAGACAAGCTGACTATTGGCATCCCGCCCATCCCAACTGATTTGGGACCGCGTCCGAAATGCTTGGAAATCATCAAAAAAGACAATCGGATTTGAAGGCGCGGGTTCCAGAATGGTTGCGGACCTGCCCTGCGCAAATAGTCCGGCCCTGCCGCTAAATTTAGGGATTGTTACTTCGGCCACAAACCTGCCGTCCAAATAGCTTTTAGCTACCCCTCCTTGGAACCGAATCTCCAGATGGTGCCAGCCTGGACTCTCTTCTCCAATACCCAATGAAGCGGCGACACCCCCTGGACCGGGAACAGACGTATCAGTGCTTTCGAGGTAAATGCCGCCAAAACCTCTTGAGGCCTTCATAAGAACGGAAACGCTGCCCTCTCCCTCGACTCCTGCGCCAAAAGAATCGGTTCTCACCAGGCGGCCTGAGAATGCTGTCGTGGAGAGCCTTAACATAAAATTGCCGGTACTTACGTTGGTCACAAAATCGGAATCGCCAAACCCTCCCCACCCCGCCGCGCTACGATTGTCAAAATTATCAATGACATCATTGGCCGCCATCTCCCTTACGATAAAATTGGGATCTAAAAGGATTCTTGCCTTGCCGCGTATCGGCCTATTCTTGTTAAACCGGACCTCTAGGTTTTGAATGCTGGAATTGGAAGAAGGATTGATATAAAAAGGATCGTCAAAATTCGGCTGGACTGTTCCGCAGAATAAATTCTGGGATTGCGCCATTTGTTCGTTTGGTATTTGCAATGGAGCGGCAATAGCCTTTGTTGCCGCCACCGCGGGCAGTTTTTGCACTGCGTTGGCTGCCCGGCTGAAAACGCCGTAATGGTAAACCCTTCCATCTTCCAGCGGGCCTAGGGCGGTTCCCTTGTCAAACGCCGGCGGGCTCGTAGTCAGAATAAATTTCCCTCCAGCCAGGGTGCGAAACCGGAATTCCCTGTTATTGGCGCCGGTGAGAAAGAAGTCGACGTTGGGATCGCCTACGGACACGCCATAGTTAAAATCCCGTAAAGTAAAATCGGGAAAAGTTGGCGATCTTATGGCCGCAAGATCAACGTTTTGGAATTCTGAAAACGCCGTGGTTGATGCCGAATTTGAAAAGCTTTGCATGCTCGGCATATTGGTGAAATACACCGCTTTTCCTCCGCCGCTGGGTCTGGTGATGGTATTGTTGCCCTCAACTGTGACGACAGGAGCCGGGTCCGGCTCATCCGATTTCATAAAAACGGCGGAATTGCCCGTGGCTGAAAAACCGAGAAAATCAAAGAGCGAGTGGGCAAAGACAAGCCTGATCCCCGGGAAGGAAACGGACAGGTTCTCTCCTCTAAAAACGCGTCCGTTGACCGTGACCCATTCTTCCTTTTCTTGCACAATAACCATATTAGCGTTGATTTCACTTCTCCCAAGAAAAAATACAGGAAAAGCCACGAGCTCTACTTCATAGCAACCCCCTCGTTGAAACATCTCCCTTCTATGTTCCACGTGAGTGCCGCCCCCACCTTCCTTGTTGATATCAGACAAAAAGGCTCCTACAAGAACTTTATCTGGATCAGCGCACATGATAAACGTGTGCCTTTCTTCCGAATCAGAACTCCTGTTTTCTGACTTAATGAAATTTACCGTCCGAACGGAAAACGAAGCGACCAAAATGGTGTCCGTGAAGGTTTGCCCCGCATCCCCTGTAATAGTGGCCGTATAAGTAAAGTCGGTAAAGGCGGCGGGGTCTAAACCGGGAATGGCGAAGAAACGCAGCTTTTCCTTATTGGGTCCATCCTGAACGAATTCAATGCGCGGGTCCGGCTGCGTGACCTGGTAAACGAAGCCTTTCATGGGAGCCGGGGTTCCACCGCGAAGAGGGTCGGGAGCCACCGGCGGGATAAGCATTGTCAAATCAATCTCCCTAACCACATTAAAACCCACATCCCGGAAGGACCGGCTTACGGATTGAATGTTCTGCTGCGTCGTGCGGGCAAAAACATTGGCGCCGTCAATGGAAAGGATGACGGCAGTGTTTTGAGGAAAGGTCTGTTCGAGCGAAACAATCCGTAGGCCGGACACGGGGATGGTGGTCGTTTCATTGGCGTAGGTCCGGCTGCTGCCGGTGACGGTGATGCGTTTTTCTGTTTCTATGATCATGTTGCCTGAAATACTGTTTTTTTCTCCCTTTATCAATTGCAATTCAGTAATAGGCTCGGCCCGAAGTTTAACCTGGTAGCAGCCGCCAAGGGCGTTAAGGTCTTTTCTAAGTTCTTCAAAATGAGCGTTACCGAGCTGGCCAGTCACGTCAAATCTTGCGGATACAAGCATGAAGCCCGCGTTGGCATTGGCACAAAGAGTTGCAAATTTTTCATCTGCCTTGAACAAATCTTCGTTTGTAACTGAGAGAGGGTTTTCTGGATGAGCGATTGTTTTTGCTTCCGTAACTATCTGGACCGAATATCCAAACCCCTGCCCCACATCCCCCGTAACCGTGGCCTGGTATTCAAAAGAAAGCGTTGATCTTTGGATCAAGTAAGAGTCAGCGCCGGCAACGGCTGTCCAGTCAAGGGCGATGGTATCAGTGGCTGTTGGTCTGGCATAAAGGTCGGTTACCGGCTGAGGTTGGCTCCACAAGGAGACAGAAATGCCCGACAAGACAAAGGCAAAAACGAAACTATCTCTCCCCCTACTCATAAGCACATTAAGCCTAACAGAAGACCTGCGACTTCAGAGCGACATCAGGCGACATCGTGCGACAGGGCCAGGAACCTGGGTCCCCCAAAAGGGAAAGGGACCCCCCTTGCAACAAAAGCAAAAACACCTTATAAGCAATGGTGGCCTCATGGGACCAAAAAATGTCCTTTTCTTTAGCTTCTTTCTTCTAACTACCCCATTATGGGGGCAATCCCCCAACGTTGCAAGAAATTCAGTGCGTCAGCAATTACGGGAGGACCTAAAAAGACAACTTAGAGATAAATTGACCCGTGATCGCATCCGGGAAAACCATATAGAAAAAATAAACCAGGAAGCTAAAAGGGAGGGCATTCCTAATACCAAAATTGCCATCGATTCCAGGGGAAGAAGGGTCAGAATCGAGGAACGGTTGATATGGCCGGCGGATAATCAATTCAAACACATTCTTCTTAATTTTAGGGAGGGATCACTCCACTATTACTACGAGACTACGACAACGAAATATGGCCTTTCAAAAAACTTGGAAATGGCAAAAAACATTCTTAAGGAAAAAAAGTGGTGGACCAGTGCTCCTAACAACTGGATTACTTCCAGTGAAATGGCATTTTCAAACAGTATTGATATCATTCAGTTAAAAGGCACATATACTGATCCGGTCGCGGCTATCCAGGACTTTAAATCATGTGTTGATTCAAATTGTATCGAACCTGGAACTTTGGTCTGGGCGCATCAGACCAAAGAATACACATTACGACTCGTTGGTCCAGGTTACGATGTTATTAAAGAAAAGGAGATTTATAATTGGACGATAGCACCCAGTGGCCCATATAGCAACGTATGGTACTCAAACTCCTATGAAAAACAGGCTGTGAACCAAGCTGGCAATCTGGCAGCATCAGATGTTCCCCTGTATACCACCAGAATCAAGTCTGCACCATTCAAAGACTCAACATTGGAAATAACAAGGGTCGATTATAAGGATGGCTCTTGGATCGAGGCTGATTCTATGATCCTTAAAAATGGTCGCGTTGCCAATAAAAGCGAGATTCCTTCGATTGGCTCATCTCGGGATGCCTGGAATCAAGGATTTTATGCCGAGATAGTTTTTAGAGCCAAAGAGTTCCAAGGAAGAGATATAGACCTTGTCTACCAAGGCACAATGCCTGGCGGCGGAGTGGGTGTTATTCCGGTTGCCAGTGTAGCCCTTACTCAAATTGCCAAATAAATCGTCAAAATCGCCAAGCTAACCCTCCAAAATAATTAAGCAGAAAGTAATTGTAGGTGTAAGGTGCTTTATAAAAGTTATTAGACAAACCAAACCCAATATTCATTGCTATTTGCCACGCCCAACCTCCTCCTATAGGTGCCCCCAGCCTAAGTTCTAAGTTATCGCTTAAGGTAACGGTTTTATTCTCGCTATATTCTCCTCCGCTTTTTTGGGCATCGCGCCCCAGGTAGCCTCTAAGTATCACTTCATTGCTTAATTGTAGATAAGGCGGCTGCTTACGGAATCCCCAAAGTGGTTTCCAGGTAAGTTCTGCGTAATCATAATAATCTGGAATAAATTTAAGACGATCTAGATTGGCATCCAAATGATTCTGATTGGAATCGAGGTAAGTTAGGGAGATTTCCGACTCTTTCTTGCGCCTATCTGTAAAAAACCTGGTTTTTGATAGAGTAAACGTCAAATCGCGCCTCTTTTTGGCCGCATAGGTGCCGTCTTGGTTGATAATCTTTTGATCCTCATAAAGCCTTTGGATTAGAAACAGATCATAGCGTCCGGTCTTGTCTTCAGAGGGCTCGGAAAAAGCGGAACCCAAGGAAAGCTGGTGGTCTACGGAATCTAGGAGCTTTGAGCCTGGATTAAACTCTTCCTGGGCTAATTCCTGGCCGAAGCGAGCTCCGAGATTGTCCTTAAAGTTAGGGTATGTATTCTGGAAGAAATCGTAACCCAAGGACATGTATTCATTGGATTCCTGGTCGCCAAAAAATAAATCCGTGCCGAGATTGATTCTGCGGTAATCAAAAAGCCCCTTGCTCCAGGGTTCATCCTTGGTTTCGTTGAAGAAACCGCGTTTTATGCCGAGGCGGGGCTCAAGATTAATTTTGGTCTTAATCGGCATTACACCGCTGATATTCACCTGATGCGTCATAGATTGCTGGAAGAGATAGCCTCCTCCCACTAATTGCTCTGTATTGACGAAGTTGCCGTACTGGCCGGAGTAGCTCGCCATAATGGAACGCGCCTCATTCAGCCGGGTGGCCAAAGCCAGATTGCCGGACGCATTGCCGTTAAAAGAGGAGAGTTTCCTTTGGAAAAAGCTCTGGCCGAGGGCGGCGGAAAAATCCCCCACGTAAACCGTCTCCGCCCCTGCCCAAAGAGGGCAAACAAGCAACCCCCACCACAATACTATCTTGTGATGCATATCATCAGAAGTGTAAAGCCAAAAGGCCGGCTCTTCCAGCAGAAAAGATGAAACTTAAGCTTCCCAAAATGATCTACGGTTATCTAGGCCGTTTGGGCGGTTTCAATACGACGCCTGCTCCCTCAATCGTGGTAATATAGGCTCCCCATGGACCCAGGGTTTCCCTAAGCCGTTCAACTTGCCTTTGAGTAGACCTAGGGTTTGGAATATCATTAGGATCTTCAATCGTTTCATGGGCGAGAGTGGGAAAGGATACCGCCTGATGAGCTTTCTGCATAAGGCTTCGAAAAATCTTAAATTGGCAAGGCTTTTGGGTGAAGTTGATTTCTTCCTTGATTTTTCCACTGATCGTCAAGACCCGCAACTCGGTGTCGAGCTTAAAAATTCCTTCTTCGATAATACGCGCTGTGTCATTGGAAGGGAACCCGTTGGTTTTTAAAAAAGCCCCTGATTTGCCATTCGAGATGCAAGGCTGCTTTGCGATGCAGGCTGAATCCAGTTTTTCCCGAATACGTCTAAAGAGAAGGGGCATATCAAAGGGTTTGGTAATATCGGAATCCTTTTTAATATGGAGGCCACCCAAGTGTTCCGTAAATGTCTGAAGGACATTATCATCCTTTTTTTCCTTAGCGCTCATGGTGATGACGGGAATGTCTTGAGTTCTTGGGTCCTCCTTGAGCTTGATGTGAAGCGTACCGCCGTTGATATCAAAAAGATAATAATCGAGCAGAATTAAATCAGGTAAATCTTCCTGGGCAATAATAAGGCCTGTTTTCCCATTTGAGGCTGTCAACACGTGATAACCCTGGAGTTCCAAGGCATCTACAAGCAATTCCCGGATACCTTCTTCGTCGTCAATAACAAGAATTCTTTTTTTTGTTTCACCATTGCGACCTGCCATCGATGCCCCCCTCAAACCCAAATATAAAAATAATAACGCGAAGCCGTCATTGCCTCGGGTGTTGTGCTTTCTATTAGGTTAACACCGGCGTGAAATTTTTCAAGGGAGATTTTTCTCTAAACTATCATTTCAGCTAAAGTGGCGCTTTACACCTCGACCTTCCCTCACCCAAAGAAGGAAACAGGGGTCAAGTCCACGCTTGAGGCCGAGCGGACGTCCCAGCCTTTTTTGCGGAAGGCGCGGCTGAGAATGTTGATGATATCCGGATCGTCATCCACCACTAAAATTTTTGGAACCATAACACCCCCACCCCTGATTGAAATTTATCCTTAGCCCAGAGCCATCTGGTATTAGCCTAACCCCTGATGGAAGCTTTTTTCAAGAGCCAAGTCTTCACTTTTGGTGAACGACAGGGAGGCTGCTTGGAACAAGCGCTTTGACTGTGAACAGACCGGGCACCAAAGGTCATAATGAGCAATATCGCTGGGCCTGCGAGAAAACATATGCCCTTTGGCGCATTGCCATTTTAAAGGTCTCAGCATATTGAGATAGATTTTGGAAAGACAACGGCCTCCTTTTGATCGCGCCAGCTTGCACATGTCGCCAATCGTCCTTTCTTTGACGCCGGCGCACTCGGGACACCAGGTTCCCCGGCCGATCCCGCCACCATAGCAAGCGACCCATTCATGACCTTGTCGGCATCGCCAGCGAAGAGGGGTATCACCATTAAGGTATCGTTCCGACAGGCATTGGGGACACCAGTTGCCCTTCCTTATGTTAGATGCCAATGGTTGCCATTGATGTCCTTTGGCGCATTCAACCCTAAGGCGCGTAGAGCCGTTTTCAAATTCATAGGCTCTGCTCAGGCACCGACCGCCCTTGGCCGTTATCGTTTCCCACATCTCCTCAAAACTGTACGGAGTTCCCCTGACGGGATCGCACCGGGGGCATTGAAAACGCCGCTGCATCAGCCAAGGCAAGGCCCGAAACTGGTGCCCTTCGGCGCACTCCCAAAGAAGAGGGGTCTCGGCGCCTTTATAGGATTGAGAAAGGCATAAAGCGCGGTGTTGCCGGGCCAAGGAACGCATATCCTCGATGGTCTTTCCCAAGCCTTGACAGCGGGGGCACCATCTGCCCAGTCGTAACATGGCGCCCTTGGCATGCCAACAATGGCCGTTGCCGCAGCGAACCTTTATACGGGTGGTCATGGTTACCGGTCCGCGCGTGAGACAGGCGCCGCCCTTGGATTTAATCAGACGGACAACCTGATCAAAGGCGGGGCGGCAACGCTTCTCGTAGGCGCACCGGGAACACCAGAACCCGGCATTGACGACAAGATCCAGCGTCATGCGCCAGCGGTGTCCCTGGGCGCATCGCCATTGTAACGGTTTCTTGACATGAACATACTGTTGCGACAACAACACGCCGCCTTTGGCCTGGGCGATCGCCTGGACCCTGGAAAGGGTGTATTTGGCATTGTAAACACATTGCGGGCACCATGTAATTCTCAGAAAGACAATCCCCTCCGCGCGATTGAGCTATTCTGCGCATCTCATCAATGGTAAGTTTGGGTTTCCAGTTGCATTGATGGCACCAATGACCCCGAAGAACATGGGCCGGGGCCGTACTCCAGATATGACCTTTTACGCAGCGCCACTCCAGAGGAGTCCTCCGGTTGCCATAGCTTTCAGACAAACAGACGCCCCCTCGCTTTTGGGCCAGCCTTTGCATGTCTTGAATAGACCATCTTTTTTTCCCCACAAGGAACCCTCAGGAATGAATCCACGCTAAAAAAAGAAATTGAGATTTCTTCAGGAAAGCTGGCCGCATAACTTATCTAAATTTTCGCCTTCCGAACGAATAAGCCCGCGGGCATGGTCTTTGAGTTTTTTTTCCAGGTATCTACGCAAGCCGTCCGCAATAGACCAGTCGTCCTCAACGATCAAAATTTTCCCGCTCATCATCCCCCCTGCGTAGAATTTTAAACCACCAGGCTCCTGGTAAAGTTTGGCCCATAATCTCAAGAAAGGCAAGAAGAAAAATTAGGCTCGTCGGCTAAACCGAGTGCATCTGCGGCGACGGGGGTTACTTAAGATAGCCCAGGGCTTTTAACGCCAGGGTCCTGTAGCGCGATAAGACGGGGTCGGCAATACCGAGTTTTGAAATTCGTTCAAAGGCATTAAGAGCCAGCCTGGGTTGACCGTTTTTTAAATAAGCAATGCCAAGGTTGACCAATGCCTTGTGATTGCCAGGATCAAGCTGATTGGCCAAAAAGTTCAACCTCACGGCTTCGGCATAGTTTTTTTCCTCCATGCAAAGAATCCCCAAATTCATTAGGGCCGTGGCATAGAATTCTTTAACCTGCGGCGTAATGGCCATTCGCTGGGTCAATCCTGAATGCTGATCGTCTTTCATGGCAGGGATCAAATAATTCAATGCTTCGCGAGGCCGTTTTTCATCCAACAGAACCATCGCGGCAAGGCGTTTCGCCCATGCCATGCTTTTATCTAAAGCCAAAGCTCGTTGGGCTTCTCTAAGCGCGTGGCGTTTTTGGCCATATAGATAATAGTAATGGGCCAACATTTCATGAGCTTTCGCGTTGTTTGTAATGTCATAGATCAAAATGGAATAGCCGGCCCGGTCAATGGGTTGAAACATTTTAAGCCAATAAAAGGGGTCGGCGCCCAATTGAGGCGAAAAATAGACCCCTTGTAGTTTCGTGACGCTGATGGCCAAAATCTCCCGTTGGGGATTTGGCGTATTAATGTGCGGATGCTGTTCGGAAAATTCCGATAGAAAATCCTGAAACGTGAAGCCGATTGATTTTGGAGGCATGGGTCCAAAATAACTGAGAACGACTTCCGTATCAGGATGCTGCTTGAGGTAACGACGCAGATACGACAAATCCTGGCCCCAATCGATGTTTGAGTCCACTAAATAATGCCACCCTTTTTTAGCCCCGCCGAACATTTCATTGAAGTATTCCAGATGATGGGGACCGATGCTTACTGCCGAAAGAATATGCCATGGCAGCAGAAACAAGGCCGCAAGTTTAAGCCTTGGGCTTTGCGTAATCTTAGCGCACAACACATACAACAGCGGATAAATAGGCAAGATGTGCCGGTGGCCTATTTTAAGCGGGGTAAACATGCTGGCTGTAAGCAGAATAACAGCCGGCAAAAGAAGAAAGAAAACGGTGCGGGTGCGGATACGATCGCGAAATTCCAGCCAAAGCCCAATGGTTCCAAGCAGCAACACCGGGATCGTTGTTTTGGCAATAAAGGTAAAAAAGAAATAGTGCCAAAATCCGGTTGAAGAATACTGACCGGCCATATAACTCATCTGCCCACGGCTGATATACCTATAAGCACCCAAGACACCCTTGAAGTATTCATCAACATGGATGAAGCGATAGAAAAGAAGGATGGTTATGATCAGCGAAAGTGCTGCCAAGGGAAGATGTCGGGACAGCCTTGGTCCGGGTTTTTCACTGCTAAAGCGCATTGAACACCAAACGGCACCGATCAAGGCCGGTAACAGAATAATAGCGCTGTGCTTGGATAGCAGCGCCAGGGCCGCGCAAACGCCTAAACCTATGGCTCTGACGGCGACAGGTTTCTCGTAATAAAGCCAGCAACTATACGTAGCCATGAAAAAAAAGGCCGTGATCAGAAGATCCTCGGTAGCTAAAGACGAGTGGGCTAAGATGTTCGGACAAAATGAATACAGAGCCAGGGCCAGCAATCCGCCTTTAATCCCATAGAGTTGCCTAGCCCAGATAAAGATTGCCAGCGCCAACAAAAGGGATGCGGCAAGAATGATGAAACGGCCAGGCATTAGCATGCCTTCGGTAGAAACAAAATTGTTGAAAATAAAATCCTGCACAAACGGAACAGCCCTGCTCCATTCGCTGGGTTCGGGCGATCTGGCATAAATAGCATCTTTCCAAAGTTGTGTATCCGTTCTCATGCGCACATTTGTAAAAATCAAGGGCAAGCTAACCAAGGACATAGGCAAAATGCCCTTATCTTTTCTTAGCCTGAAATCTCCTGTATTCCAAAGACTGTATCCTGCGGTAATAAAATAAGGTTCGTCGTAAGTGGCCGAATGATTAAGAATCGCCCGGCCGCCCTGAAGGGCCAAGCCAAACAGACACAGCGATGACAGTGTCCAAATTACCCAACGATGAAGATTTATGTTTTTTATTGACACCGGCTCTTGAGAAGGTAACTTTTGTTTATTGGTCAAGGTGGAAAAATTGAAGAGAATCGTCGCATTGAGCGGCTTTGACAATGGTTTCCGATCAAAATTTTTTCGCTCATGACCCCCCCGGCTATTGTAGTTGGAAATTTAAAAGATCGTTCTTTGCGATCCTGTTCAAGCCTAACGCTGCCCAGGGATTTTTTCAAGGGCAAAAACCGGCGAACATAGACTAAGAATCAAGCATGCTTAAACTTCGATTTTTCCGCACCCCAAAACCAATTCGTAAACAAGCGTAAACAAAATTAAAGAAAAATAGCCCGACGAAATCCTGCGGTTAACCGTAAACAACCGTAAATTATCGTAAACATCGCCGCTCCCTTCTTTTTTGTCGGTCCCCTTATTGGGTTTTAATGGCGAGGCATGAGATCAGACGTAATTTGGCTTTATGCGGATGTCGCGCTTGGGGAGCCTGTTTTTTCCGCACTTTGCCTCAATACTCCTCAACAACGTTACAACTCGTTAATGTCTAACTTTTGGATCAGCCTTTTCCTCTCCCTCGGAAAACAGCCTACCGAACCAGAGAGGTCGTTATGATTCGTTATAAGTCGTTATTCCTTAATTCTTTGTTTTGCCAAATTCATGTTTTGGCCCCAAGGGGCTATATAGTCTGGTTATGAAGTTTGAGGGGTCAAAGAAAAAGCCATATGCACGACGAATACACCACCGGCTTCATTGGCGTAAACTTGAGCTACGGGGCTGGTGTATTGGTTTGTACCCCCTTTCCTTGGTTTCCGCCACTGGCGTTCTTGAAATTGTTCGTTTTATTGCGTTAATGTCCCGCCCCCTGCCGTTTGGAGGCTTTTGTTTCGCGGTGGAGGGTGGTCAGTCTTCGCTGGCGCGAACCCTGACCACCCTCCACCCACCAGCTAAGCACAACAATGCTGTGAGCTGGTGTTTAGGTGGTGAATGTCTCCCAAACGGCAGGGGGCGAGGCAATTGGTAAGACTCTCGGTTGGGAAGGATTGGAGGTCTAAGGAATGGGGGTTGAGGAAGGGATGATTGAGATAGGGAAGAAAGAGGAATCTTTGGGGAATGGGATTTATAGGAATGATGAATTAAAAGAAAACGGCAATTTAAAACCGGAAAAGGAAAAAGAACGATTAACCATAACCCCCAAGATGCTGGATTTGATGGGGGTGATGGCGGAACATGACTTTTTAACGATTCATGAAGCCAAGCTGATTTATTCCAATGAGAGTCATGCCTACAAGGTCTTAGCCCAACTTAAAGACGAAGGCATTATCCGCGCCTTTGAGAGTTACGGCAAGCCCAAACAAGCCTATTGTTTGACGCCGGCCGGATACAAGCTTTTGGAAGGCCAGGGAAAACTAAGGGTCCGTTCCCGCTTCGATCCAGGCCAATATAAGTCTGTTGTCTTCAACCACAGCATCGCTTGCGCCAGGGTCCGCTTAATCCTGTCCAAGAATCCCTTGATCACGGACTATATGCCTGAAAGCATGATCCGGGAGCGATTCCCTAACGATAAGAAAATCCCGGACGGGATGATCCGATTCAAGCGCTCCAAGGAAGAGGGCGGCTTTCAAGTAGCCATTGAAGTCGAATTAACCCTAAAGAACAGGGACAAACTCAAAGAAGCCTTTGGAGAACTGACGAATTGGCGCGGCATCAAGGCCGCCTGGTATATCTGCAAGGATCAGAACCTGGTTAATTCTTTGAGGGGCTTTTTAATGGATGGACTTGAAGGCCCTTTTCCAGATGCGCCTTTTTTCTATTTTACGACCCTGGACATTATTGAAAACAGCAAATGGCTGCTTTGGGATGCGCGGGGAGGGAGCTATTCCTTTGGGCTGGATAACAGAACTTGGCCGCCGGAGCCGGAAAAGAAGGATTCCCCGCAAGAGCCGCTGGCCGGTGAAGAAACCGGCCCCAGCGCTCATGAAGAATCGGCCGCTGCCGATTTAACGCAAAAAATAGCGGTTTCCCAGCCACAGGTTAAAAAAGACGACGCGGCCGACCATGTGGATTTTTTAGATCGGGTCTGGAAGAAATACGAACCAAGCCGGGTTCAGGCCCCTGTCCGGATCGAAGACCCTCGTTATTTTTTTGAACAGGCACAGCGGCCTTACATTGAAGAAGGACTTCACGTATTTTTTTGGTTTCTCTGGGGGCAGGCGTGTATGGCTGTGATCGGCATATGGGCCCTGAGCATCGTTGGATTTAAAAGCGGGGTTATTTATCAAAACGTCCGTTCTGTTTATCATTTTTATTTGATTCGGCGCGATGAAGCCACGGCTAAGGCTGTGTGGTGGGGGGCTGTACTTGCCTGCGCCGGTCAAAAAACAGGTTTAGTTGTGCCGTCTAATAACTGCGGCGATAAAAATCATCAGGTATCTAAAGGAGGATCATTTCGATGAACACGCAAATTGAAGAATCAAAAAGACTCTTGACTCCAAAAGAAACAGCCCAATATCTGGCTGTTTCCCAGAAAACCGTCTACAAATGGGTGTTCTTTAGAAAGATACCCTGCGTTAAGCTGGGCAAGGCGCTGAGATTCGACAAAACGGAGATTGACCGGTGGGTGGATGGGCAGAGAAAGGCCGGAGCGCCAGCCGTCTGAATTGCGGGCAATCGCTATATAATGAGGGGGCTTTTTCATGGCTATTTATAAAAAAGGCGGAAATTGGTTCATTGATTATTACTTCCACGGCCGCCGCATTAGGGAAAGCGCCGGGCCCAGCAAGTCCTTCGCCAAAGAGGCCTTGGCCAAAAGAAAAACAGAAATCGCCGAAGGAAAATTTTTTCCGCAGCGGCAAAAGGAAACCATCAGCTTTGCGGAAATGTGCGGCCTTTATTGGGAGCTTTACGCCAAACATAAACGCGGAGCCATTAATTCAAGAAGCCTACGTAATGCCAGGCACTATATCCAAAGAATAACAGTAGCCTTTGGTGATAAGAAGCTGGACGCCGTCAAAACAACGGATGTTTTGTCTTATCTGACCAAGCTCAGGGAGCATAATTCGCCGGCTACGTTTAACCGCCATTTGGCGATTATTAAAAGCGTGTTCAACCGCGCCATTGAATGGGGCAAGTTTATGGGGCCGAATCCTGCGGTCAAAATTAAAAAACTTCAGGAGAACAATAAACGGCTCAGATATCTTTCTAAAGAGGAAATTCCGCGGCTGTTGGAATCGTGCCACCCCCGGCTTTTCCCTTTACTGGCTTGCGCTCTTTGGACCGGCATGAGACGGGGAGAAATTTTGGATTTGAAATGGGAAAACGTGGATTTGGAGAGGCGTCTGCTTTATGTTTTGGAATCAAAGAGCGGAAAAGCCAGAGAAATTCCCATAGCCCCTACCTTAGCCAGGGTATTCGTGTCAATGGGTCCTAAAACCATGGGGCCGGTATTTCATGTTCCCATTATTATGATTGCACGGTATTTCGATCAGGCTTTAACGAGGGCGGGTATCAGGGATTTCAGGTTTCATGATTTGCGGCACACATTTGCCAGCCATTTCATCATGAAAACCCAGGATTTGCCCGCCTTGCAGAAGATTTTAGGCCATGCCTCGCCCATGATGACCCAGCGTTATGCTCATTTGGCGACCGGGCATTTGGCGGTGAATATGGCCAAATTTGACTCCGGGATGGACACTTTTTGGACACCAAGGCAGATACCGGCCTTGCCGAACGTTCAAAACTCCCTGAAAGTCAGGCAATTGTCCCCATAGCTCAATGGATAGAGTGTTGCCCTCCGAAGGCAGAGATGGTGGTTCAATTCCACCTGGGGACAAATTGATTTGTGACCAAACAGGGGTACCCGCGAAGCGGGTCTGTGCGGAAATGGTTGGAGGTCGGCAGACCGGAAACCATGACTAACATCCTTGTTTGTTTTGTTACGGTTCCTAAAGCGAAGGCCAAGCCCATGGCCCGGAAGCTCGTTGACATGGGTGTCGCGGCTTGCGTCAACGTGATAGGACCGGTGTCGAGTCATTTTTTCTGGGAGGGGAAAGTCGATCAGGCGGCGGAGCATTTGTTGATCATAAAAACCACGGTTGCCGGTTTTCCGGGTTTAAAAAAGGCCGTTATCAAAATCCATCCCTATTCGATTCCGGAAATCATCGCCTTGCCGGTGACGTCGGGCCACAAGCCTTATCTTGAGTGGGTTCGCCGATCCGTCAGCCGCGAACGCCGCTGATCGTTGGACATCCGAGCATCCCCTCAAAATCGTATCCTATGCCCGTGACGGCCAAAAAAAGTCTGGGACGAATCAAAGAGCTTCTTGAGGAAAAAAAGAAGCTTCATTTGTTGATTTCTTTCCATCGCCGTTCTCTGCTTCTTCATAACACCGTGGAAATGTTAAGTCTTTTAAGCAAAGAGATTAAACAGCTGCTGTCGGCCGAACGCGTGACGATTTTTTTGCTCGATCCCAAAAAAGAAGAGCTGTTCGCCCGCTCCGCGACCGGCCTGGACACCCGAATGACGGCGAGCTTGCGTTTCCCGGTAAGCCAAGGCATCGCGGGCTATGTGGTCAGGACGGGACGCTCGGCCAATGTCAAAAACGCTTATCGCGATAAGCGTTTTGATCCGCGCTTTGATGAGCTCTCCGGTTTTAAGACGGGGTCGGTCCTGGCTGTCCCCTTGAAAAATTCGACGAGTGAAATCATCGGTGTGCTGGAAGTGTTCAATAAAAAAGGCGGCTCAAAATTCAGCAAGGAAGACGAGGGGCTTTTGGAGCTGGTGTCCGGACAATTATCCGGTTCGTTTGAAATTTCCCAGCTTCTCGATCAACTGCGCCGTTCGAATCTGGAGGCCATTTATATTTTGGCCCAGGCCGCCGAGTACCGGGACCAGGAGGATACGGCCCGTCATCTAAAAAGAATTAGCGATTATTCGGCGGTTCTGGCCAAGGCCATGGCCTTGGATGATCAAACGGTGGAGATGATCCGCTTCGCAAGCCCGCTTCACGATATCGGAAAAATAGCGATCCGCGACTCGATTTTAAGAAAACCGGGGCGTTTTACTCCGGAAGAACATGATGAAATGAAGCGGCATACTCTGTTGGGCTATGAGATTTTAAAAGACGCCCAATCACCGATGCTGCAGTTGGCCAGGGAAGTGGCCTTGACCCATCATGAGCGTTATGACGGCGCCGGCTACCCCAGGAAATTAAAGGGCGAGCAAATCCCGTTGGCGGCGCGCATCGTTTCCATGGCCGATGTGTTCGACGCCTTATCCACGGAGCGCATTTACAAGCCGCCGTGGCCTTTTGAGCGGGTCGTGGAATATATCGAAGGGGAAGCGGGCAAACATTTCGACCCTGCGGTCGTCGAAGCATTTAAAGGCGCTTTGTCAAAAATCGAAGCCGTGATGAAGAGCCCGGTCCGGGAATAATTCAGTCCAGCCTCAACAAGCGCCCGGCGCGGGTAAAAATTTCATTTGGAAAACCTAAGGCTTTTTTAAGTTTCCAATCTTTGTAGATAGGATTTTGGCTTGATTTTAGCCGCTCCGCTAAATCCCGGCCGACCAAACCGCTTATTTGATCGAGGCTGGGCTGAAGCGTGGCGTCGCTGCCGTGAATTAGGCGCTCATGAACCCAATCATGATGAATGATTTTGGGCAAAATGCCCACGCGCGTCCAATGCGTGAACGCGGCCATATCTCCGTAACAATGCGGGTAACGCCTGGCCAGTTCAATAAAATCATTCCAGTATTCGGGCTCCCCCGGCCCTCCGGATGTTCCTGAGTGGGCCATAATAACCGTCACCCCGGCCTCGAGCGCGTTGTTCAAGCGTTTCGGTTCGCCGAAGACCTGCTGCTCTGATGGGGCCACGATAATATGCTCAAAGCCCGTGTGCACCAGCAGAGGAATTTTTTTAGCTGCTAGTTTTCTATAGAAGGGGAGAATGCGCGAATCAGCCGGATCAAAGCCTTGTGATGAGGGCAGCCATTTGATCAGGCGCGCCCCGGAGGCAACGACGCGCTCAAACTCTTCCTCCCATTCCTTCCTTAATGGATGAATGCTGGCTCCGGGGATCACTTTTTTGCACTCTTTGGCCAAGCCGATTACATATTCATTGGGCACATAAAAATTGGTGCGTTGTTCATCCAAGTATCCGTCCCGGTTATAAACCCCGTCCATGGCTAAAACAACCGCATAATCAACAGGCCCTTCATTAAGAAAAGAAAACAGGCGTTTTTTAACCTGGCTATCTAAAAGTCCCAGCCATTCTGCGATTTGAAAGCGCCAACGCAGCGAGCCCGGCATTTCTTTTTTGAGCTTGATTTTTTGCGGGTGCGACATGAAGCAGCCGGTCGTCCGGCGATCAATGCCGCCGATATGAACGTGAATATCGAAGGTGGACACTGAGGGAAGGATACAGAATTTTGTTTTGCCGGGTTATCGAAGCATCTCTACTCGCCCGATGCATTCGTAGAGAGTGTCCAAGGCATGGGTGGCGTCGCGAGCCCATCGGGGCATGAGCCCTCTGGTGCAATCTTCCATGCTCGTGGTGTCTAAGGCCAGCTCATCATAAACGCCGCCATGATGATGAAGGCTTCTCGGCGGTGCGAGGGGCAGTTGACCGCGCCGCACCTCTGTGCGTTGTTGGTCGTCCAGGATCGCGGCCTGTTGTACCACCCTGGCCATATCGGAAGAATCCGCGCCATCAGCCGGTAAGTTGTGCGCCGCCAGCTGAAGCGTGCCCCGGCGTCCGCTGCCGTCGAAGTCGGCATTAGCCGGATCCCCTGCGTTAAAGCCGCCGAGTTGATTGCGCCGCCGGCGTGAGGAGCCTAATTGAGGAGCTGAAATCGGATCATCGCCCGCTCCCGGCGTTAAGACAGGAGGAGCGCCGTCTCCCGTGGCTGCCAAAGCTGTTGTCCCGTCTCCGGGAACCGGCGTTCCAGCCGGCGCACAGGTGATACCGGGCAACCCAGCGTCGCAACTGACAATGGAGCCATTGGGACATTGGGCAAAATTACCGGTCGGACTGCCGTGATCTCGGCGTGCCGCAGCCAGCGCAGGGCCGGCTAGTTGGGTGCAGGTTTGGGTTCCCGGTTGTTGCTCTCCGGGGCGGTATCCGGCCAATGCGCAAAGATCACCGCCTTCCGCCGCAATCGCCGCTGCATCCATCGGGCAGGTTGTTATGGGCGCGTCCGCCTCATCTTCACCGGGCAGGGGATCGCAGACAGCCACCTGAGCCCCTTCCCCAAAAACAGCCTGAGCTTGCGTCAGCGCCGGACCAGACAGCATGCGGCAAGCGCGCGTGGGCGACGGTTGCGATTGGGTTTTGCAGCGCGGGTCGTCGGGGGCCGTGACTTGGCAGAAACAAGTCAAATCCGTGCTCGGATCATAGGATGTGTCGGGGGCGCATTCGCCGGTTTGCGGGGGCGTTTGGGGTTGGCAGGCCGGGTATGTTGAACCCGGCGAACAAAAATCAGCGACTTGCTGTCCGGCTAGTTTGCATAACTCAACATTGCTCGGCGGATCATTGCAATCGAGAAATTCCAGGGTTCCGTTCGGCAGGACGCAAGCCACGTCCGGGTCCGTTTGATTGACGCGCGCGCACCAGGCTGCTGGGCAGGCTTGTTCTTCCATCGGCACCCAGGAACCGCCGGCGATATTGGCGACACCTAGTTGCCAGCGTCCCGCCTCATCATCAAAAGTCATGAAAACGTTCCATTCGCCGCTTCTTATTTTTTGGCGCACCGCCTCTTCGCCGCCGATGTCCTGTAAATAATCAGGATTCTCCATGTCGCTTTTTAATTGGTCGATATAGTCATCGGCCGCAAAATTTGAGCTGGGGCCGTCGGGGAAAAAACATTGCTGTCCTTGGGCTGAAATTTTTTGAGCCCCGGATGCCGTCAGCAGCAAAATCAAAACCGGTGTTGCGGCGCGCATGTCAATAGTATGACCCCCGAAGGAAAAACAGGCAAGAGGGGTCTCTATAAAGGAAAAGGTGAGACGGAGCCGCCGGTTTTTTTAAGCGCGGGTTAGAACTTGACGCCTAAGCCCGCTTCAAATCCTGTTTTGCTGTTGGCCGAGAGCACGGCGCCGTGCAGGTAAACAAGGGGCAGAGGTTTTAAATTGACGCCCGCGGCGAAACGCGTGCCCGTGGCTTTGGCGTCCAAACCCACTACGCCCGCGACATCCGCTTGATTGACTTTGACGCGCGTGCGGTCCATGCCAAAGCCGATATAAGGGCTGACGATGGGCACGGACAAGTCCAGCGCGATATTGGCGGATTGATGGGCTACGGAGAACGCGGTGTGGTTTAACGCATGGCCGAATACGGAAACCGCGAGGCCGGGAGAGAGAGGAACCATCCTCAGTTTAAAAAGTCCGTAGCGCAGCCCGCCGCCGACAACCGTGATGTCTTGGAGGCTGATGCCGCGCAGAATCACATCGACGTTGAAGGGAAGGCCGACTTCCCCTTGAAGGAACGGCAAACCGAAGGCATCCACCTTGGCGTTTTTTAAAATTTTATTGTCTTCGGACGGCTTGTTTTGAACGGTGACATGGCCGCCGATATCAACGCCCGGGAATCCCAGCGAGCGTCCGGTGTGGAAACTGCCTCCGCCCATGACCGCCCCGATATCTTTGGCGAAGGGCTTGAGGAATTCCTGCGCCACGTTTTTTTTGAAATCATCAAACGGATCAGCAAATAGGGGAGCCGTTGCAGTGGCGAAAGCGGCGAAGGCGATTAAAAACCGGCTGATCATGAACCCCTCCGAAAAAATCAATTCGTTATGGCGATCCGGCGATTATTAGACTAAATTTGAATAGGAGGGAGAACCCTTCTTGTTTAATGTTGAAGCGATGGTTGATCGCGTGATGATTCATTTATGATCGGCCGGCGTTTTATCGCGTTGGCGATCGTGATGGTGGGTGTGGCCGGTTCGGTGGTGGCCGGGCTGTTCGTGCGTCATGCCGGAGAAATCATTCAGGAGCAAATCGAGCACCGGGGCCGCATTTTGCTTCAGGCCGTAGCCAAGCAGGCCATGGAGGCCATCCGGCACGGGGATTTCGGCGCGGGTTTGGAAGGCGTGGTGCGTTCCTTGAAGCTCGACCCGGATGTGGACATCGCCATTGTCGTTGATTCGGAAGGCAATATTTTGGCTCACTCGGATGAGAAAAAGAAAGGCAGCAAGCTGTTCTTGTCGCTGTGGGATCAGGATGTGATGAAAAGCGCCGTGCCCATGATCCGTCATGATAAAAGCAACGCGCGTTATATCATCGGCATGGCCATCCAGGGTCCGCGCTCCTTCCGCGAGGGCGACATTGAATTGATGCTGCCCACCGGGCAATCTGCGATCAGCTTGGGCGCCATTTACGTGGGCCTCTCCGAGGCCAAAATCAGAGAGCATATCAATCAGACGATTCTATTCGTGGCGGCCTCTTTGGGCGCCATTGTGCTGGGCGCCTCGGTGATCGTGGCGCTCTTTACCAAGAGAATCGTGCGTCCGCTCCATGACTTAAACCGCGCCACGCAGGAATTGGCCGGCGGCAATTTAAACGCCCAGGTCAAAGTAGCCAGCGAGGATGAGGTTGGGCAATTGGCCACCTCCTTCAACAAAATGACCAAACGGTTAAGGGAAACAACGATTTCCAAGAATCAGCTGGAATCCATCGTCGAGCAGAAAACCAAGGCGATTAAGGATGCGAATGAAACGTTGCTTGAAACCAACATGGAGCTTAAAAGGCTTCAGGAATTGGAATCGAATTTCGTGTCCATGGCCTCCCATGAATTGCGCACGCCCCTGACCTCGATTTCGGGATTCACTACTTTGATGCTCAAGTACGCAGAGCGTTTGACCAAAGAGCAAATGACTAATTATTTAAACGCCATCGTCGCTGAAACCGCGCGTTTAGGCCGCATGGTCAATGAGGTGTTGGATTTAAAGAAAATTCAAAGCGGAAAAATCGAGTTGCACGTTACCCGCGTCGATGTCAAAGCCTTGGCTGAAAAAGTGGCGAATGA
The DNA here is from genome assembly GCA_016180815.1 of Elusimicrobiota bacterium. Taxonomy (NCBI): domain Bacteria; kingdom Pseudomonadati; phylum Elusimicrobiota; species Elusimicrobiota bacterium. The sequence continues at coordinate 14,766 of JACPAN010000028.1, read as the reverse complement.
GCTTCGGATGCGGCCGGATCAGCCTCATTACAAGGTTCTTTGCGAAACCCAGCAATTGTTCGCGATGCTGGATGAGGATAAAACAAAGCAGATTTTGATTAATATCACCGGCAATTCAGCCAAATATACGCCCGTGGAAAAATTCGTGTATATCGAGCTTTCTTTGGTCAATGAGAGAACATTGGTCATCAACATCCGCGACGAGGGCTCCGGAATCCCCAAAGAGCTTTGGTCCCGTTTATTCCGTCCTTTTGCGCGCGCCACGGATGAGAAAACGCGAAAAATGACGGGCACGGGCTTGGGGTTGGCCATCACGAAGTCCTTGGTTGAAACCATGGGCGGGAAAATTCGCGCTGAAAATTTAAAAACAGGGGCTCAGTTCACGGTGGTGCTGCCTAGGGGCATGGATTTAAGTCCGGCGCAAACGCCGCAGAAGGAAGCCGCGGCGCCCGCGGCTCACGGGTAGCGAATGAAGAGGCGAGGAGGTGAGAGCAGTGAGTAAAAAAGTTCTGGTTGTTGATGATGACACGCATACCAATGACTTGGTATCGGAGACATTGAAGCTGGAGGGTTACGAGGTGGTTCAAGTCGGTTCCGGAGAAGAAGCCCTCGCGCTTTTGGAAACAACGTCGGTCGATCTGATTCTTCTCGATCTTCTGCTGCCGGGCATGCGGGGGTGGAAATTGGCCGAAGAATTGAAGAAGAATCCAAAAACAAAAAGCATCCCCATCGTGGTCATTTCTATTTTATCTCCGGAGGATACGGAGATGGGCAAGGAAAATCCCAGCGTGATCGGCTACGTCTGCAAGCCGTTCGACTTAAATGTGCTGGTTCAGGAGGTGAAAAAGCACGCCGCTTGAGAACGGCGGCTGCTTGCCGGGTATGGCGATGATTTTGATCGTTGAGGATGATTTTCATATCAACACGCTTCTTCAGGAGGCGTTCAAGAAAGATGGATTCAAGGTCATGGCGGCTTTCGACGGCGAGGAAGCCATTGAAAAAGCTTGTTTGGGGGGACCCTTAGCCGTTATTTTGGATATTAACCTTCCCAAAAAAGACGGTTGGGCCGTGCTTCAGTATTTAAAAAGCGATGCCAAAACAAAAACGATTCCGGTGGTCATTCATTCCGCTTTGGATCAGAAGGCGGATATCGCCAAGGGGCTCAGCTTGGGCGCAGTGCGTTATTTGGTTAAACCTTGCTCTATGGCCAAGGTGGTGACCGCGGTACGCGATGTTTTGAGCGTTGAGAAAGGGTTTTAAGCGGCTGGGGCGGGCGCTTTCTTGATATGCCCGACCATTTCCCCAACGGCTTTGGCGGCGTCGCCTAACGCGGTTTTTTCTTCCGGCGATAAGGGAATTTCAAGAACGCGTTCTAAACCTTTGGCTCCCAGCACGGCCGGGACGCCTAAATACACGTCTTTTAATCCGTATTCTCCGTTTAAGTAAACCGAGCAGGTGAGGATTTTCTTTTTGTCTTTCAAGATCGCTGAAATCATTTCAAGAACGCTGGCCGAAGGCGCGTAATAAGCGCTGCCTGTTTTAAGCAGCTCCACGATTTCCGCGCCGCCTTGGATGGTTTTATGAACGATATTTTTAATGTCTTCCGTTGAAAAAAGTTTGGTGATGGGCACACCGAACACCGTGGAATACGAGGGAACCGGCACCATGGTTTCTCCGTGCGTGCCCAAAACGCAGGCAAAAACGTTTTCGATGGAGACATTCAATTGGCGCGCGATTAATCGTTCCATGCGCGAAGCGTCGAGCACCCCGGCCATGCCTAGAACGCGCTCCCTGGGGAATCCGCTGGCTTTATAAGCGGCGTAGCACATGGCATCCAGGGGATTGGTGACCACGATCAAGACGGCATTGGGCGAGGTTTGGGCCAATTGTTTGGCCGCGCTTGAGACGATTTTGGCGTTGATTTCCAGAAGCTGTTCGCGGGTCATACCCGGCTTGCGGGGCAGCCCGGCGGTAATGACGGCCACATCCGAGTTGTTGGTCGGGCCGTATTCCGTGGTTCCGGTGATGCGGCAGTCCGATCTTAAGACGGAGCCGGCTTGCTCCATGTCGATGCCTTTGCCTTTGGGCATGCCGCCGGTTTCCGGGATATCGAGCAGAACGACGTCGGCTAAGCCCGCGGCATGGAGGCGTTCGGCTAATGTGGCGCCGACATTGCCCGCGCCGACGATGCTGACTTTATGCCGCATGGAATGGCCGGGCGTTAGGTCAGGCTGAGTTTTTTAGCTTCGCCGAGGGGTTTGGGGCGCCGGTCCGAATGATCGTTGGTTTCCGATGCGCTGAAGCCGGAGCCTTTCTTGGAGAGCGTAATCGCCACGGTCAGCGTGATCAAGGATACGGCCACAATAGCGAATCTCAGGCCCATGGAAATGCCGCTGATGATGAATGGGGCGATCATAATGGACACCAAATTCATGACTTTGATCAAGGGATTTAAAGCCGGGCCTGCGGTGTCTTTAAATGGGTCGCCGACCGTATCGCCGATAACCGCGGCTTTGTGACAGTCGGTGCCTTTGCCGCCCAGGAACCCGTCTTCGATTTTCTTTTTGGCGTTATCCCAAACAGCCCCGGCATTGGACATATACACGGCCAAGAGCTGGCCCGTTAAAATCGCGCCGCCTAAAAATCCGCCCAAGCCGCCGACGCCGAGTCCAAAGCCGACCAAAATCGGCGCGAAAACAGCCAGAATCGCGGGAGCGATCAGTTCCCTCTGGGCCGCGGTGGTCACAATCGCCACGCAGCGGGCATAATCCGGCTTTTCCCGGTAATCCATAATGCCCGGTTTTTCCCTGAATTGGCGCCGGACTTCTTCGACGATCATGTAGGCGGCGCGGCCCACGGCTTTAATCGCGAATGAGGAGAATAAAAAGGGCACGCAGCCGCCGATTAACAAGCCGACGAAAACATCGGGCATATTGATCTGGATGCCGACGTCGAACAGGTGGGCCTCTTCGATGAAGGAGCGGAACAAGCTGACCGCTGCGATCACGGCCGTGGCAATGGCCAAGCCCTTGGTCAGGGCTTTGGTGGTGTTGCCGATGGCGTCCATCCAGGAGAGCGTTTTCTCCGCCCGTTCATCTTTAACTCCGGACATTTCGAAAATCCCATGGGCATTGTCCGTGATGGGGCCGTAAGTGTCCATGGCCAGGATGAATCCCGTGGTGGTCAAGAGCCCGAGGCCGACCAAGCTGACGCCATAGGCGGCCAAGGCCATGCTTTCCGGAAAAATCCACATGGAGGAGAGGATGGTGACGGCAATGGTCAATACAGCCCAAACCGAAGACTCCAAGCCTATTGATGTGCCGGTCAAAATCACGGTTGCGGGCCCGGTTCGGGAAGAGAGCGCTGTTTCCGTAGCCGGCCGTTTGCCCGGATGCGTGAAATAGTTGGTGATAAATAACGTGGCCACAGCCAGCAGGATGCCGATAGTGGCTGCGATGCCGTAGCGCCAATCCACGGCTCCGGTTGAGGCATCTTTCAGGAACAGGGCGTTGATGATAAAGAAGCCCACAACGCTGGCCAATGAGCTTAACAGATAGCCGCGTTCAATGGGCTTCATCGGATCAACCATGCCTTCGCCTTTGACGCGTACGGCCCAAATACCGATGATGCTGGCGAAAACGCCCAGCGCTCGGATCAAGAGGGGAAACAAAATTAATTTAAGGGCGAATGCCTGAGCTCCGTCGCCGTGTTGGCTGACAAACGCGCTGTCCGCCAAGCAACTGGCCGCCAAAATAATCGCGGCCACGAGCGTGACCTCGTAGGACTCAAATACGTCGGCCACCATGCCGGCGCAATCGCCCACGTTGTCGCCCACGTTGTCCGCAATGGTGGCGGCGTTGCGTGGGTCGTCTTCAGGGATGCCGACTTCGACTTTGCCGACTAAGTCCGCGCCCACGTCGGCCGCTTTGGTGTAAATGCCGCCGCCCATGCGCATGAAAAGAGCGGCGAGAGCGCCGCCGAAACCGAAGCCGACCAAAACCTTCATCGCGTCTTGTTTGAAAATCATGAAAATAACGGTTGCGCCCAAAAGCCCGAAGCCCACGGTGAACATGCCGGCCACGGCGCCGGCGTCAAAAGATAATTCCAATGCGCGTTTAAAGCTGGTCAAAGCCGAGAACGCGCTTCTGACATTGCCTTTGACGGCCAGCCACATGCCGATGGCGCCGGCGCCGTAGGAAGCGGCTACGCCCATTAGAAAAGCCAGGGCGACGCCCCCGGCCAAACGCGATCCGAAAGCGGGGTAGTAAACGCCCCAAAGGACGGCCGCCAAAAGACCCACAAAGGGGCTCATGGCTTTAACTTGGCGGGCCAGGTAGGCGTTGGCGCCTTCCTCGATGGCCTGGGCCACTTCCAACATTTTCTTATTGCCGACCGGAATGGCCATCACGCGGCGCACCAGATAGACGCCGTAAATGAGCGCTAAAACAGAGGAGGCGAGCACGCCCCATAAAATTTTCCATTCCGTGTCCCCGAACGGGGGCAATACAATTTTTCCTTCCACGATAATCCTCCTAGAGTGAGTCGATGACTATTCGTCCTCTTTTGATTTTTGCGGCGGGGTCACGCGGATGCCGGGCCCCATAGTGGACGTCAGCGTCACGCTTTTTAAATATGTTCCCTTGACGCTCGAGGGTCTGGCGCCCACTACCGCCTGAATCATGGCTTGGGCGTTTTCTTTGATTTTCTGCGGGTCGAACGACATTTTGCCGATCGCGGTGTGCACATTGCCCGTCTGATCCGCGCGGAATTCGATGCGTCCGCCTTTGATTTCTTTGACGATTTTACCCAGATCGAAGGTGACGGTGCCGGTTTTAGGGTTGGGCATCAGGCCCTTGGGGCCGAGTGTTTTGCCCAATTTGGCCACGTCTTTCATCACATCCGGCGTAGCGACTAAAACGTCGAAATCCATCCAGCCTTTCGCGATTTTTTCGATCAAGTCATTCTCGCCGACCTCGTCGGCGCCGGCGGCCTGGGCTTCCCTGGTTTTTTCGCCTTTGGCGATGACCGCCACTTTTTTGGCTTTGCCCGAGCCGTGGGGCAGGACCACGGTGGCGCGGACTTGCTGGTCGTTTTGCTTGGGGTTGATGCCCAGGTTGAAATGAAGCTCGATGGACTCGTCGAACTTGGCCTTGGCCGTTTTCTTTAAAATGTCGACGGCCGCGGCGAGATCGTAGGTTTTGGTTTTATCGTAGGCGCTGGTCCAGGTTTTTTGTCGTTTGGATAATGTGGCTGGCATATTCAACCTCTATTATTATTACGGAGTGACGTCGATGCCCATGGAGCGGGCCGTGCCTTCAACCATCAGAGCCGCGGCTTCAACGCTGTCCGCGTTTAAATCGGGCATTTTCGTTTTGGCGATCTCTTCGACTTGTTTGCGGGTCACTTTGCCGACTTTTGTTTTTCCCGGCATTCCGGAAGCGACGGCGAGCTGGGCCGCTTTCTTCAAGAGAGCGGAGACCGGCGGCACCTTAGTGACGAAGGTGAAGCTGCGGTCTTCAAAAATCGTGATGACGGCCGGGATCATCATGCCCGGTTCCGCTGTTTTCGTACGTTCGTTGAATTGTTTGCAGAATTCCATGATGTTGACGCCGTGCTGGCCGAGCGCCGGGCCGATCGGAGGCGCAGGGTTGGCTTGGCCGGCCGGGACCTGAAGTTTGATCGTCGTCTTGATTTTCTTTTTGCCTGCTGTTGGTGCTGCCATCGGATTCTCCTTGGTTAAATCTTTTCGACTTGAAGGAAATCGAGTTCCACGGGGGTTGCACGGCCGAAAATGGTGACCATGGCTTTCAAGCGGGCGCGCTCCTCGTTGATTTCTTCGACCACACCCACGAAATGCTTGAAGGGACCATCGTTGATGCGGATGCTTTCACCTTTGTCGAACATGACCGCGGGTCTGGGACGGTTGCCGGGTACGGCTTCGGTCAATTCCAGGATGCCTTTGACTTCGCTCTCCGGAAGGGGCACGGGATTGGCGCCGCCCAGGAAGCCGGAAACTCCGGTGATTGAGCGCACCAGCCAGTAAGTCTCATTGTCCACGATCATGTCAATCAGCACGTAACCCGGAAAAAATTTTCTTTTTCTGACGACCTTTTTGTTTTTTTGGATTTGGACTACGTCTTCGGTGGGGATGAGCACTTGATGGATGCGCTCGCCGACGACGGAAGTTTCCTTCGCTTTGTTGATGGCGGTGCGGACGCGGTCCTCACGGCCGGTCGTTGTTTGGACGATGTACCATGCTCGTTGTCCGGTAGTCATAGTCATAAATAAGACAAAAAAACTCCTTTATCTTAATTTTGTCGTCAACCCCGGCGGGATTGCCGGAGGGAATCGGCTATATTCTAATAAATATTGAGAAAAATTGCGCAATCAGAAAATCCACAAAGGCGATGAAGCCCGACACCAAAGACACCAGGATGATGATCATAATGGTGGAGGCGATCATTTGTTTTCTGGGGATCCAAGTGACTTTTTGCAACTCCCCATAGGCATCTTTTCCGAATTGGACCGGATTAAACATGTCGGAGGGAAGTATAGCTAAGTTCTGGGCAGGGTGGCCATGACGCGGCGGACGGCTTTTTCCGAGAGTTCCTTAAGGGGGTTGCGCAGCCAAGCCGCGCTCAGCCCTTTGGTCTTTTCATTGACCCCGGTGGAATAGGCGGCTTTTTCCAGGAGCCCCTTTTTGAAAGAGCTTTTGGCTTCATCGACGGATGTGGCGACATTGCGCTCCTTTATTTTGGCCTGATCGATCCATAAAAGGTTGCCGGTTTTCAAATCCACCATTTTAAAGGCCAAATGCACCCGTTTTTCCCGGTAAAATCCCAGATTGGTGATCCCGAAATCCACAACCTCGCCGTAAAACACGGTGTCCACGGGCAGGGCATCGGACAATTTTTTCATGGAAATGCTGCCTCTTGAGCCCTCGTCCATGGCTGCCGAAGGGTTCTGGGCGTTTAACCCCTCAAAGAGAACGCGCAATTGACCGCCGTCCGTGACGCCCAAAAGTTTTCTCAGGCGTTCATCCGTTTCCGCCTGGGTAAAGATGGCGTAGCCTTTCTGTCGCAGGGCTTGTTCGATTAAGGGGCGGATCATTTCCGGGGCCTTCATGTCGTTCGTTTGATTGCCCAGGGGCAGGACCGCGGCGTTTTGAGGGAAACGCAAATCCGTGGCCAGATAAATGGGTTTAATACCGGCGCAGGCGAACAGAAGCCCCGTCATCGCAAGAATCGCGGTTATTCTTTGAACGTTCATCAATAAGCTTTTGCGTTGGTAAAAACGCTCGGGGGCTGAAGGAGTCGAACCTTCAAGTGCGGTTTTGGAGACCGCCAGTTTAGCCATTAGCTTAAGCCCCCGTTGAAAAGTAAATTTTATCAAGTTATAGAATGGCCACGGTGAATCAATGGATTGATATTTCGGCTCCGTTGGGCCTAGGGGCGCCGGCGCGCGCTGTTTTAAGAAAAATATAGAGCGCGTTTAGTTCGCTTTGGTTTCTTTGTGTTTTGAATACTTACGGCACTGCGGGCAAAACTTATTGAGTTCGAGCTTGTATTCTTTTTTCTTGCCCCGGAAGAAATGATAATTGCGCCGTTTGCAGTCCGGACATTCAAGGGCGATCACGATTCGTTCGGCCATAGGATTTTTATTTTATCAGATTTTTCGGATAGGACAGCCTAAATAAGCTGGGGGAGGGACTTGAACCCTCGGCCCTCTCCTTACCATGGAGATGCTCTACCCCTGAGCTACCCCAGCGCTAACGACGAGTCGTATTATACAGAGCTTCGCCTTTGCTACTACTGGTCGGCGATTTCGAGCCAAAGGCCGTCATGATCCGAAGTGTGGTCGCTTTTTAAATCAATAATCCGTATTGCCTGCGGCTCTTCAAGATTCCAGGTGAATACGTAATCCACATGATTGTAGGCGTCCTGCCGGAAACCCAGATTTTTCAACCAGGCGGCGCCTGCTGAATCCGGCTTGAAATTGAAATCCCCGGTAAAAACAGCGGCATCGATTTCCGGGCGTTCGCGGGCCACGAGGGTTAAAATTTCATAAAGCTGGCGAAGGCCGAGGTCGCCGCCGCTTAAATGAGTGTTGTAAAGGCGCAGCAAGCGGCCGTCTTTGCGGCGGATATCGCCTCGGCAAAGCGATTTTTTGATCGTGCCGTTGAACGCCCCGCGTTTGGTGGCCTTTAAATGGCGGCAGCGGATGTTTTCCATGGCGACCGTCGCCGGATTCCAATAGAAGGCCAGGCCCTCCTCCCATATTTTAGGGAAACCTTCGGAAATCCAATGAATGTAAGGGAATCCTGTGCGTTGGGCGATGATTTTGGGAGGCTCGATCCATCGGGCGCCCCAATCGAATTCGCAATTGGCCATTTCTTGAAAGGCGATGACATCGGGCTTAATGGCGTTGATTTTTGCGATCAGCTTGTCGAGCCTGATCATGTAGGCTGCATGGGGTTCGCGTTCAACAATCGGGTTGCAGTAAAGGATATTGGCGTTGAAGATGGTGAGACCGGCGGCTTGGATCTCAGCGGTCAGCAGAAGGGCCAGGGCGGCTGCCGGAAGAAACATGGGGTTTCATTATACGATGGGAGCGGGGAGAGTCCATGAACTACTATAATTGATGGTCATGAAGAAAGTCTTGGTTACCGGCGGCTGCGGTTTTGTCGGCTCCACGCTGATTCGGGAGCTCTTGGATCAAGGCGTCGAAGTGGCGGCGCTTGATTTGCCCAATCTCGAGGCGCGTTTCGCGTTCAAGGGCAAGTCTCGTTTCATCGGCGCGGATATCGGCGATAAGGAAAGTTTGCGCCGGGCCGTTGATTCATCCATCGAATGCGTTTTTCATACGGCGGCTTTATTTAAATACGGCGCTCCGCGCGACCTGTTCCATCGGGTCAATGCCGGAGGAACCCGGAATTTATGCGAGGTCTTGGTTGAAAAAGGCGTGCGCCGCCTGATCAATTGGGGCTCTTCCACCGTTTACGGTTTTTGGGACAATCCCGGCCTCGTCAAAGAAGAAACGTTCCCGGTCAATGAAGAGGAATTGGTTGAAAATTACGCTTGGAGCAAGCGCCAGCAGGAAAAAGTGGGGGAGGAGTTCCAGAAAAAAGGCTTGTTGGATGTGGTGACGATCCGGCCCGGTGATATTTACGGCCCGGGCACGCCCAACGGCATTACCCTTCCCTTGTACATGTTTAAAATCGGGCTGATGCGCTCGGTCCCTGGTTTCAAGGAAGTCTTCATCTCTCATGTTCATGTCGACGACGTGGCCTTGGCCGCGATTCATTTGGCCCGGTTGTCCGAAGCTTCGGGTCAGATTTACAATTTGGCGGACAATTACCCTCTTTCCAATATCGAAACTTTTGATTTGGCGGCTAAAATTTTTAACGCCTGGGCTCTTCCTTCGATGAAAAAAACATTCGGCATTCCGATTTTTCACACGCACCCCGCTATTTTAAAAGTTTCAGGCATCGTCGAAGAATGGCGGGCGAAAATGAAAAAAACGTTCCCGCGTTACGATCGAAACAGCGCTTTATTCATGGTGAAGAATCATATTTTAAGCAACAAGAAACTCTTGGCCACGGGCTATCGTTTGCGCTGGCCGGATACGCGCGAGGCTCTGCCGCATGTCGTCGATTACTATGAAAAGACGAAATGGGCGGTGCTCAAAGGCTAGTGGCCGGGCGCTTCAAGGGCAAACAGGAGGCAAGCGATGCAGGCAGTGATGGAACGCAAGCAGGAGGCCGTTGTGGCGGATGATTTAAGCGCGCTTTTTGAGAAACAGAGGGCCAATCGCTGGAATGTGGCCCGGACAACGGCTTGGGAACGCGCCGGCAAACTCTCCAGGCTGGGTAAAGCCATTGAGCGGCGGCGCGCCGAGCTGCATCAGGCCTTGGTTTCCGATTTTCACAAAAATCCGGCCGAGACGGATATTACCGAAATTTTTACGGTTCTTTCGGAAATCAATCACACGGTGCGCCATCTTGAGGAGTGGATGCGGCCGGTGCGCGTTAAAACCCCGATGGCGCTCTTCGGCACCAAAAGCGAAATCCGCCACGAGCCCAAGGGCCAGGTGTTGATTTTAGCGCCTTGGAATTATCCGTTTTCATTGGCGTTGTCCCCGCTGGTGGCGGCCGTGGCCGCGGGCAATTGCGTGACGCTGCGTCCTTCGGGCAAAGTTCCGGCGACCGCGCGTTTTATTAAAAGCCTGCTTGCGGAAGTTTTCAGTCCCGATGAAGTGGCTGTGGTGGAAGGCGGGCACGAGGTGTCGGACGCTTTGCTGCAAATGCCCTTTGATCATATTTTCTTTACGGGCAGCACGAATATCGGCAAGCGGGTGATGGCGGCCGCGGCCAAGCATTTGGCCACGGTCACGTTGGAATTAGGCGGAAAATCTCCGGTAGTTATTGATGAAACCGCGGATATCCCAACAGCCGCCAAACGTATCATGTGGGCTAAGTTTTTAAACGCGGGCCAGACCTGCGTGGCTCCGGATTATGTGCTTGTTCATGAGAGCAAGGCAGAAGAGTTCATCGAGGAGTCGAAAAAAGTCGTTGCCGCCCGCTATGGGGCCGGCGAAGAAGAACGCCGCGCCAGCTCCGATTACTGCCGCATTATTTCCAAGGAATCCTGCCGGTCCCTGGCCTCCATGGTCGAGGAATCCGTGCGCCAGGGCGCCAAAGTTGTCATGGGCGGCCAAGCGTCGGAGAATGAGCGCTATTTGTCGCCGACCATCGTGACCGGCGTCGATAAGGATTCGGCCTTGATGCGCGATGAAATTTTCGGACCCGTGCTGCCCGTGCTGACGTGGCGGTCTCTTGAAGAGCCGCTGCGCATCATTCGCGAGCGGGCCAAGCCCTTGGCCCTTTATTTGTTCAGCCGCAGCAAGGACAATGTCGAGCGCGTGCTCTCAGGCACGACGGCCGGCGGCAGCTGCGTCAATCATGCGATTATCCATTTGGCCAATCCCAATCTGCCTTTCGGCGGGGTAGGAGCCAGCGGCATGGGCCATTACCATGGGTATTACGGATTCAAGACGTTTTCCCATGCGCGCTCGGTTCTTTATCAAGGGGCTCTGAATGATCCGCTGAATTTCTTTTATCCGCCTTATACGCCCAAGGTGCGTAAATTGGTTGAGCTGGCTTTAAAATATTTGACATGAAAAATAGTGACAGACACCATTACCCCCTTTTTTTAGGGCGGGCCACGTTTCAGACGTTCGTAGTTGATCCGCCGACCATGTTGGCGTTCGGCATCGGGGCCGCGTTGGTCGCGGTCAAGTTTTTGAAAGGCAACAAGAAATTTTTGTTTTGGGCCTGCGTTTTGTTCCAGTTGTCGTTTTGGATTTTCGGGCCCATGATGTATTTCGATCATCCCTTTTTCGCCAAGCAGGGGCTCGGCAATGATTTTATGTGGAACGGCTATTTAATGGGTTTGCGCGTAGTGCCGGAATCCATGATTCCCACCTACCGGTATCCGTTGATGAATGTCTTGGCTGCGATCGGCTGGCTGGTGCAGCCCTTTTTCCTTTATTGGGGCGCGCGTCTGGGTTTGCGTTGGGTCGCTTGTTGCAGCAAGAGTCCTTCCGAACAGGTCAAATTACGCGTTTAATTTAGTCCAAAAAATGGGGTCATGTCCGGCATTGGATAAATTAAACTTGTTTGAAGAATAAAATTTACCGACGCCCTGCCCGGTGTCAAGCAGAGTTGGGGTCATACGGTCAGATGATGTTCGGACATCAAGCCTTTCGGGATCGGCAGCAATTCAATCCGGGTGCCCGCCTCTTCATCGGAGTTAACCATTACCTTTGTTGCGTTTAAATAAATAACGCAGGGGTTTTGCCCCTTGGCTTTGCAAAATAAGGTTTTCTTGAGGGCATTTAGAAGCGGTTTTAGGAGATTGTCAAGATTGGGCCAGACAGCAAGACGGGACGGGCGTTGGCCGGGCGGCAGCATAAACGTTGCTCGAAGAAGACAGGCGCGGGTGTCCAGATGCAAGCCTTGAGTCTGTTTTTTGATAGCGCTTATCCACGGGAGGGGGCCCGGCTTGTTCCACCCTGATTTATTTCGTCGGTAGGGAATTCCTTTAATATCGAGAGTGATGGATTTTTGTTTCATCGGTGTAAGGTTATCCCCAGATTTTTAGTTTGTCAATACTATAAGGTTTTATAAAAACCTTATTGGCTCTGGCTGAAATACGGGCTGCCCTTGCAGAATGAAGGTGGCTCCATGGAAAAGGATATCTATCGAATCGTTGGTCAGAGGGTGCGCATGGTGCGTTTGAAGCGCGGCTGGACGCAGGAAGAGCTGGGCGCGCGCTCTGAGCTTCACCCGAGCTTCGTGGGCCAGGTGGAGAGGGGGACCAAGAAGATCAGCCTGGTCACGCTTGCCAAACTGGCCCATGCGCTCCGAGCGACAAAGGCCGAGCTTTTAGATGAACAACCGGTGCGCGATGATGCTGGATTGGAAGAAAAAATAGCGCATTTGGTGCGAGAGCAGCCGGCGGATCGGCAGCGTTTTATCTACAAGGTCGCCAGCGATCTTTCCCGTCTGGCCTCAGGCTACCGGCGCGAGCCGGAGCGCCGTCAAAAATCCCGCAAGCAATAGCCGCCGCCGGCGCGCAGCCAAGCCTCGAATCAAAAAAATCTAAAATCCTAAACGCATGGGAATTGGATTTTTGAAGGGCGTCATCGCAATTTTGCGCGGGCAAAAAAGCCCTGCGGCTACGGCCGCCGGCTTTGCCGTGGGCGCGATCCTGGGTTTGTTGCCCAAGGGCAATCTGCTGGGTATTTTTTTCTTCCTTCTTTTTTTCTTGACCACCGTCGATAAACCCGCCGCAATTTTAGCCTCCTTGCTGTGGACGCCGGTCGGCCTCTTGGTTGATTCCTTGGCGCATCAAATCGGCTACGCCGTCTTATCGCTGGAGGCGCTCGGGCCTTTATGGACGGCGCTTTATAACACGCCCATCGTGCCTTGGACGCATTTCAACAATACGGTTGTGATCGGGCAATTGATCATCGGGTTGGCGCTTTTCTTGCCTAATTATTTGGCGATGAAAAAAGCGGTTGCTTACTATCAGCAAAACTTAAAACCCAAAGTCGACAAATTAAAAGTCATCCAGGCCTTGAAAGCTATGCGCTGGTATCAATGGTATGAGAGCATGAGCGAATAAGCCCATGGTTAAAAAAGGCAATTTAATTTTTACTCTTGTTTTGACCGGCGCCATCGCCGCGTTCGGGTTTTTTTTCATGGATCCGTTGATCAAGCGCGGCATCGTCAAGGCCGGAGAGGCGGCTTTGGGCGCCAAGGTCGACGTTGCGTCGGTTCAAACCCAAATTTTTAAGGGCAAAATCAGTGTCCGGGGTTTTCAGGCCGCGGACAAAAGCGATCCCTGGAAAAATTTGATCGAGTTCAAGGAAGCCGGCTTCCAGCTTTTGCCCGCGTTGCTCCTGGAAAAGAAAGTCGTGATCGAAGACGCTTCGTTGCAGGGGGTGGCTTGGGGCACGCAGCGTAAAACATCCGGAGAACTTTCAAAAAAGGAGGCTAAAGAGCAAAAAGAAGAAAAACCGTCCGCGGTCGAGAAAAAATTGGATGCCATGACGGCCCAAACCAAGGATTTGGGTTTGGCGCGCATGGATGCAATCAAAGGCGCCGGGGCCTCCAAAGTGGATGCGGTTAAACCGGAAAATCTGGCCTCTCTGAAAGTGTTGGATGAGGGAAAAGTCAAAATTGAGTCGTTGAGTCAGGATTGGGATAACCGGATTGCCGCGTTGACAACCGAATCGGAAATGGAGGCGATCAAAAAAGATTTGGCCGAGTTAAAAGCCGAGGGTTCGGATATCGAGGCCATCGCCCGGAAAATCAAAAAGGCCAAAGAAATTCAGGAGCGCATCAAAGCGGCGCAGAAAAACCTCAAAGAAACCAAGGATAAGGCGGAAAATGATTTCGGTCAGGCGAGGAAGCTTCTGGACGAAGCCAAGAAGGCCAAGGCCGGGGATTTGGCCGCCTTGAAAAATTTAGCCGGCATCCCTTCGCTCGACGCCGAAAGCATTTCTCTTTTTCTTTTGGGCCCGGCGGTTAAAGCCAAAATGGGCCCGGCCATGCGCTGGATTGATTTAGCCAAGAAGCATTTGGGTTCTAAAAAAACGGGTGAAGGGTCCTCGGGCGCGTCCGGCGCCACGGATCAGGCAAAGGCGCCTCCGGAGCCGCCCAAGCGGCGCGGGGTTTTTGTGGGGTTTCCCAAGCAAGCGTCGTTTCCCGCATTTCTCTGGAAACATTCGTTGTTGTCCGGGACAGCGACCATGGGCGCGGGCGCTTTGGGTTTTTCCGGGGAGTTGAAGGATTTAACCACCGAACCGAAACAATGGGGAAAGCCGCTGACCGCGCAGATCAAAGGCGAGCAGGGTGCGCAAAGCCTGAGGCTGAATGTTCTGGCGGATCATCGCAGCGCCGAGGGCCGGGATGAATTGATGGTCGTCTATAAAGGATACCCGGTCGAAGGCCTTGAGCTGGGCAGTCCCGACGAGTTGGGCGTTACCTTGACCCGGGGTCAGGCGAATTTGGATTTTAAGGTCAGGAAAGAAGGGGAGCAATGGCAAGGGAAAGCGGATGTCATGGTTGAGGGAGCACAACTTCAACCCAAAACCAATCTGAAGGGTTTCATGGCTGAGAAATTGAACGAAGCCGTGCGCTCGATCAAGCGTTTTAAAATCGAAATTACATTCACCGGCCGCGAAGACGATCTGGATTTC
>JACPAN010000027.1 GCA_016180815.1 Elusimicrobiota bacterium | reverse complement strand
TTTAACCGGCGAACAGCCGGACCCTTGGGACCTTCTCCAGCCCCAGGATGCGATGAGCCGACATCGAGGTGCCAAACCGGGCCGTCGATGTGAACTCTCTGGCCCGATCAGCCTGTTATCCCCGGCGTAGCTTTTATCCGTTGCGCGATGGCCCTTCCATTCGGAACCACCGGATCACTAGGCCATGCTTTCGCACCAGGTTGCGCCGTCGCGCTCCCTGTCAAGCTCCCTTATGCCCTTGCACTCGACACGCGATTTCTATTCGCGTTGAGGGAACCTTTGGGCGCCTCCGTTACTCTTTAGGAGGCGACCGCCCCAGTCAAACTGCCCACCTGACACTGTCCTCGTCCCGGATTCACGGGCCCAAGTTAGAATCACACTCCAGGAAGGGTGGTATTTCACCGTCCCCTCTGGGCTCCCCAAAAGAAGCCCTTCATCGGGTCCCACCTATCCTACGCATCCAAAACCGTAATTCAATATCAGGATACAGTAAAGCTGCACGGGGTCTTTCCGTCTTGCAGCGGGAAGCCAGCGTCTTCACTGGCAACTCAATTTCGCCGAGCCCTCCGTCGAGACAGCGGTTCCTTCGTTACGCTATTCATGCAGGTCGGAACTTACCCGACAAGGAATTTCGCTACCTTAGGACCGTTATAGTTACGGCCGCCGTTTACTGGGGCTTAAGTTCGGAGCCTCGCCTTGCGGCTAACCCCTCCCCGTGACCTTCCAGTACCGGGCAAGCGTCAGGCCCTATACATCATCTTGAGATTTCAGCAGAGCCCTGTGTTTCTGTTAAACAGTCGCGGAACCCCTTTCACTGTGGCCCTTTCAAAACGCCTTGCGGCGCCTTTACCGGGGCACCCCTTCTTCCGAAGTTACGGGGCTATTTTGCCTAGTTCCTTAACGGAGGTTCGCTCGCGCGCCTTAGTATCTTCTACTAGCCTACCTGTGTCGGTTTGCGGTACGGACACAACTATGACTCACCACGAGGATTTTCTTGGCAGCGGAGTTGGACCACTTCCCCCGCCTCACGGCGGAGTCGTATTCGGCTTTCGGGTCAAACGGCCCCGCGGATTTACCTACGGGACCTACCTACGACCTTAAACCGGGACTCCTGCTCCCGGCTGGCTTACCTTTCTGCGTCCCCCCTTGGTTGATAACGTCATAGCCATGGTTCCGGAATATTAACCGGATGCCCCTTACCTACGCCTTTCGGCCTCAGCTTAGGACCGACTAACCCTGAGTCGACGAACGTTGCTCAAGGAAACCTTAGGCTTTCGGCGCTTAAGATTCTCACTTAAGTTATCGCTACTTATTCCGACATCCTCACTTCCGTACGCTCCAGCACTCCTTTCGGTATGCCTTCGATGCATACGGAACGCTCCCCTACCCCGTACCGATGCCGAAGCACCGGTACAGCCACGTATTCGGTGGTATGCTTAGCCCCGAGTCATTTTCGGCGCAAACTCGCTTGACCAGTGAGCTGTTACGCACTCTTTAAAGGATGGCTGCTTCTAAGCCAACCTCCTGGCTGTCTCAGCGAATTCACATCCTTTGCCACTTAGCATACACTTAGGGACCTTAAACGGTGGTCTGGGCTGTTCCCCTTTTGCGCTTGAAGCTTGCCCCCAAGCACTGACTCCTGAAACATTCGCGCAGGTATTCGGAGTTTGGTTAGATTCGGAAGGTGGGTTGCACCCCCTACACTATCCAGTGCTCTACCCCCTGCGGTTAAGTTTCAAGGCTAGCCCTAAAGCTATTTCGGGGAGAACCAGCTATCACCAGCCTCGATTGGCCTTTCACCCCTAATCCCAGTTCATGCAGATACTTTTCAACGTATAACGCTTCGGGCCTCCAGCCACCTTTCGGTGGCCTTCACCCTGCCCAGGACTAGATCGACTGGCTTCGGGTCTACTAATGGCTACTTGTCGCCCTATTCAGACTCGCTTTCGCTGCGCTTTCGTCTCTGAGAGACTTAAGCTTGCAACCACCAGTAACTCGCCGGATCATTCTTCAACAGGCACGCTCTCAGCCATTCCTTAAGCCTTGCGGCAAAAGGCATAGGCCTCGAACTGCTTGTAAGTGTAAGGTTTCAGGTTCTATTTCACTCCCCTTCCGGGGTTCTTTTCGCCTTTCCCTCGCGGTACTTGTTCACTATCGGTCACTAGAGAGTATTTAGCCTTGGAGAATGGTCACCCCAGATTCCCATGGAATTTCACGTGTTCCATGGTACTCGGGAACTCGGGTAAGAAAGTCCTTTTCGCTTTTGTCTACAGGGCTATCACCTTCTTTGGCCGGCCGTTCCAGGGCCGTTCAACTAACGAAAGGATTGGTAACTTTCCTCCTTGCGGACACCCGAGCCCCACAACCTCCCCCCACCACGCATCTGACATTCATCAGATGGGTGGTGGGGGAATTTGGGCTCTTCCCGTTTCGCTCGCCACTACTCAGGGAATCTCGTTGATTTCTTTTCCTCCGGGTACTGAGATGTTTCACTTCCCCGGGTTGTCTTCCTGTAACTATCCCCCCGGCACAAGGCCAGGATCTTTATTACAGGATGTCCTTACTTGCATAAGGACCGGTTTCCCGATTCGGAAATCCTCGGATCAAGGGATGTTTGCTCCTCCCCGAGGCTTATCGCAGCTTACCACGTCCTTTATCGGCTTCTAGTGCCAAGGCATTCACCTTACACTCTTAGTAGCTTAGCCACATCATTCGATCCCCCCATAACAGCCGCAAATTTGCATCCGCAGCCGTCATAGAGAAATATTTTCTAGACGCTGACTACTATCCTTCAATTGTCAAAGATCGTTCAAAATCCGTTCCGGCCGCACGGGCAGCCTTGGAGCTGAGGGGGATCGAACCCCTGACCTCCTGCTTGCAAAGCAGGCGCTCTCCCAGCTGAGCTACAGCCCCGCGCCCAATTGCGCGAGCTAATTCAAAGAAAACGACTTCTGCGACGGCGTCAGGCAAACGGCCATGCGTTCTTTCAGATTGATCTGCTCGCAAATACCGTCCAAAAACTTCCACAATGCTTCGGCCGCGCGGCGGCAGGAGGAGACGATCGCTTCAGCTTCGCCCGTTCTCGAGGAATTCTGAAGGATCATGCGTTCAACCTCGCTGTGCCATTCATCGGCCTTCTCATGGGTCTTAAAAAACTCAAGCCCCGGAGAATTCTCATCCATCTCATAAAATTTGACCAGCCCCTCTCTCTTGGTTTTGGCGATCTGGGGCTGCTGTCTCTCGTAAGCGTATAATGCGGCAATGCCGTGATGCCAATCGGAGCGTCCGCATAAATCGAAGAATGTTTCCATTGTTTTCTGCGTCGCCGAACTTGGGATGTTTTTCGTCACCTCGTCCGCGTTCAATCCCAAGGCTTCGGCAAAATCAAGCCATTGCTCGCGGTGAGGCTTGCCCTCGATCTCTTCGCTGATTAAATTTTTGGTCAATTCCTGTCTTAAAACGGGATTCTCCATCGATGAATGAACGCGGCTGACGAAACGGGGGAACGCCGCCTCCAGGTGGTAATACTCCTTGGCATAAACCTGAAGATCTTCCTTGCTGAGTTCCCCGCACGTCCAAGCCTGATAAAAAGGATGCTTGAGCAAAGAATGCTCTTCGATTGCTTCCTCGACTCTTGACATCAACATCGATTCAGACACTCCTTTTAGAATCCGAACGTTCAGAACAATGGGCACACGTGGACTCGAACCACGGACCTTCCGCTTATCAAGCGGACGCTCTAACCAGCTGAGCTATGCGCCCTCGCAACGGAAACGGAAATTGAATTGATGATTTTGGAGGCATCACTGAGGATGGTTTGCATAAGTTGACTCCGCTTCTGTTTGCGTGTTCAGAAACCAACGAGTTCCTGGCTTTCGGATCGAGCTAAGATCGACCATTCCTTTAATCGCCGAAGCGAAAAAAGGAAAGGAGGTGATCCAGGCGCACGTTCCCGTACGCCTACCTTGTTATGACTTCACCCCAATCACCAGCCACGACGTCGGTCCGCTCAAGGCGGAACTTCTGTCGTAACCGGCTTTCGTGGTGTGACAGGCGGTGTGTACAAGACCCGGGAACGCATTCACCGCTCCGTTGCTGATGAGCGATTACTAGCGATTCCGACTTCACGTGGGCGAATTGCAGCCCACGATCGGAACTGGGGCCGTCTTTAGGGATTTGCTCCACCTTGCGGTCTTGCTTCCCTCTGTAACGGCCATTGTGGCACGTGTGTAGCCCTGGACATAAGGGCCATGATGACTTGACGTCGTCCCCACCTTCCTCCGTGCTTTTCACGGCAGTCTCCTAAGAGTGCCCCCTTGCGGGTGGCAACATAGGACGAGGGTTGCGCTCGTTGCAGGACTTAACCTAACACCTCACGGCACGAGCTGACGACAGCCATGCAGCACCTCTGCTGGCTCCCTTGCGGGTCCCTCAGCCTTTCAGCCGAGGTACCACCAGCACTTCAAGCCCAGGTAAGGTTCTTCGTGTTGCGTCGAATTAAACCACATGCCCCACCGCTTGTGCGGGTCCCCGTCAATTCCTTTGAGTTTTAACCTTGCGGCCGTAGTCCCCAGGCGGCAGACTTAATGTGTTAACTTCGGCACGGTCAGGGTCGATACTTCCCGCACCTAGTCTGCATAGTTTACGGCTAGGACTACCAGGGTATCTAATCCTGTTTGCTCCCCTAGCTTTCGGGTCTCAGTGTCAGTGGAGGCCCAGGGACCTGCCTTCGCCATTGATGTTCCTCCCGATATCTACGCATTTCACCGCTACACCGGGAATTCCAGTCCCCCCTACCTCACTCAAGATCGTCAGTTTTCCCCGACCTCTCCAAGTTAAGCTTGGAGCTTGCACGAAGAACTTAACGACCCACCTACACCCGCTTTACGCCTAGTGAATCCGAGTAACGCTTGCCACCTACGTATTACCGCGGCTGCTGGCACGTAGTTAGCCGTGGCTTATTCCACCCTTACCGTCAGTGTTCGTCAGGGTCAAAAGGGGTTTACATCCCGAAGAACTTCATCCCCCACGCGGCGTCGCTGGTTCAGGCTTTCGCCCATTGACCAAAATTCCCCACTGCTGCCTCCCGTAGGAGTGGGGCCCGTGTCTCAGTGCCCCTGTGGCCGGTCACCCTTTCAGGTCGGCTACCCGTCATCGCCTTGGTGGGCCATTACCCCGCCAACTAGCTGATAGGCCGCGAGCCCCTCCTGTAGCGCCTTACGGCTTTCATCCCATCTTGCGATGGGACATATGGGGTATTAGCTTACCTTTCGATAAGTTATCCCCCTCTTCAGGGCAGGTTGCTCACGTGTTACTCACCCGTCTGCCGCTAAACACTCCATGTATTGCTACACAAAGTGTTCCGCTCGACTTGCATGTGTTAGGCACGCCGCCAGCGTTAACTCTGAGCCAGGATCAAACTCGCCAAATATTGTCATGTGTGTCTGATGAGAGTTTGAGGCCTAGCTCGTTCTCGATCGCCAGGTACTCGTTGGTTTCTGTTCTACGTTTTTCAAAGAACAAGAGAGGAAAAAAATCCCTCATCCCTTTTCGGGTGGGTTTTCTCTCAGACCGTTTTAATTTTTCTTAGAACGTGCTCGCGAATCCGGTCTTACTATTCGCGAACACAAGAATCTTAACTTAGATTGACGCTATTTGTCAAGTGCCAATTTGCCCGAGCACAATCTCTCGTATCAACGGCGAAACAACATATCAAAAATCGTTCCGGTTTTCACGCCTTTTTTCTTTTTTTTCTTCGTTGTTTTCTTTTTGTCACGAACACCATCGGCAGTCTCATCCTCGCTAGATTTTGTGGCGCGGATTTTTTTAGCCCCGCCCGGAGCTGTCTCGGATTGGATTCGCCCGGCCGATGACGACGATTTTCTGTTCCTGCCGAAACGCAAATTGAGCGACGCGCGATGGGTCAAACCTAAATCGCCCATAGGCGTCAGCGCATAATCCAAATGAGCGCCAAAAATTTTAAGGCCCAGGCCGACGCCCGGGCCGCTGGGCGAAAGGTAGCCCACGCGCCAAACCACGGGCGACCAAAAATAAGATTGGTCAAGGCCGGCCAAATTGTATTCCAGGCCGGCGGAAAAATCAGTCTCTTTTTTCAACGACGCGATATCCTGGCGGCCTTCAACCGCCAAAGTCACGGTACGGGTCAAACGATAGCCCATGCCGGCCCTGGCTGTTGTCGGCAATTTATATGAAACCGCAATATATTTCATGGGGGGGCCTACATTTTGTAGTGCCGCCCCGAAATAAATCCTCCGATGAGGCCTGATCTGAAGCCCGAAATCCATGGCCTGACCCTCAGCCACCGCATCGTCAAGCCTCTGTTCAATCCTCTTAGCGGTGGCGCCCAAGGACAAAAAACCCAGGCGCATAGCCCAGGTTAAACCCAAAGCCCGGTCCTGCGCCGTAAATGTTCCCAATTTTTCGCCTTTGTCGCCCCGGCGATCCAGAGGGTCCATATATAAGGTAAGGTAACTGACGCCTAAAACCTGTCCGGCCGGCAAACGCTGGGCCAAGCCCACGAAGCTTTCCCTGGTGTCCGCGATCCATTCATTATGCGAAGCCAAAATATCGGTGATGCCGATACGGGCGATGCCCGCCGGATTCCAATAAAGGGCCGAGGCATCGTCAACCAAAGCTGAAAAAGCCGAACCCATGCCCACGGCCCGGGCGCCCACCGGGATTTTCAAAAAAGCCGCGCCGGTCGGCTGTTCGCTGCGCAAGGGCGACGCTAAAAAAACCATGGCGGCGACAAATGCCGGCATCGCGAGGCGGCATGATCGCATCGAGTCGCCGGAAAGAATTCGTTGATTGATCATTTTAAAATCGCAAATTTTTTGACGGCCTTGAATTCCTTGCCGCTTTGCTGATCCACGGCCCGGACCCAATACACATAAATACCGCTGGCGACCTGTTGCCCGGATTCATCGCGCATATCCCAGACGTATTCATAAAACGGGGGCGTTGTTTTCGGGAAACGATCATTGGGCACGGTGTTGACCATGGTTCCGGCCAGATCGAAAATCTTCATCTCGATTACGGGCGCCAGGTAGCCCAAGGCCAAACGAAACGTCACTTGATTCCCGCGTGCAGGATTGGGATAGGCGAACGCCTCGTCGCCTTCGCTGGGGATGGACACTTCCGTGACCGAAGGGGCGTTTTTGGATGACGTCGGCGCGCCCACGGCGTCAACGCCCCATCGGTCTTTAGCCTCAAACCAGTACGCATAGTTGCCGCCTGCCGGCAGCCATAAAGCGTGCTCATAAAATGCCGTAGCGCCGCCGCCTGGATTAGAATACGCCGTCATCGCAAAAGGGCTGCCGCTGATCGCATTGGCCGTGCTTGCGGCCAATGGCTCAAAAGCCCCGGGCACGACAAACGTCGTGACAATAATGCCCGGATTAATGATCGTCGGCAGCTTGGCCACGTGCAATTTCGGGTATCCGGATAACGCAGGATCGCCGTCGGGATCCGTGTATTTGACGCGATAGGCGAAACGCGTGTAAGAGTTGCCCTGCTCCGGGCTTAAGCCGTCGGAGGTGTAGCCCGGCTCCCCGGTCCAAGACAATGCCGGCGCATTGGACCAGCGCGCGTATTTTAAATCGCTTCGCAACCAATCCAAATAGGCGATATGCGGGGTGCCGTTGCCGTCAACCTTGATGGATGTGTTCCAGCTCTCTGCGCTGGTGCCCGTGACGATATTAACGCTCCAAGAGGAACCGGTCCACTTGGCATGCTTCAATTTATAGTTGGTGGCATCATAATAAGCGATATGAGCATTGCCCGAAGAATCCAAGGCCAGCGAGGCATGCTCACCGACATCACCGTTAACGTCAACGGCGGTCCTCGTCCAGGAACCGGCAGGCGATTTTTTGGCGTAGCGTAAATTTTGCCCGCTGACATCCTGATGCGCGATGTGCGCGGTGCCGTCGCCCGCAACTTTCAGCGACGCGAAAAAACCGGACCAGCCCGTGGCATCGGCGATTTCCTTGGCCCAGGTCCAGCTCGATGAGCCGGTTTTATTTTGCCGGGCGTATTTCAAATCGAAATTCGTAAAGTCCAAATAAGCGATGTGCACGGTGCCGGTAGAGCCCACATCGAGCGAGGCGAATTGGCCCACATCGCCGGGGGTATCGACGGCTTCCACCCACCATTGCCCGCCTGTCGAACGCACCGCGTACCTTAAATCCATTTTTCCCGGAGTCACATCCTCGTAAGCAATGTGAACTTTCCCGGAGCTATCTACTTTTATAGAGCTGTATATTCCGACGCTGCCCGTGCTCTCCACCAACTCAAAACTCCAACCGTCGGTTGATTTCCGGGCATACCACAAATCGCCCAAATCATAATCGTAATAGCTGATATGAGGGTTATTCTGGCTGTCTAAAGCCAAAGACGGAGTGCCGCCCACATTGCCCTGGCTTTTAACCGTCTCCAAAACCCATTGATTGCCGTCGAAACGGGCATAGCGAAGATCCCCGCGTCCCCAGTCGTTGTACACGATATGCGGCCGCCCTGCGGAATCCAAGACCAAAGACGGGTTATACCCCGTTTCTCCATCGGCATCGATGGTGATCACGCCCCAGGCTCCCGAAGGCGGGGGCGCCTGGGGGATATAAATATCCGGATTGACGGGTATGTAAACGACGGTTGAAATAAAAATATCGGGATTAATAACGGCCTGAGGCTCCGCCGCCCAAAGCGGGACGGCAAGCAAAACGAAAAGAGTAAGGGCTGGTCTTCGGTCCAAGGTCTAGGTATTCTATGCGCTGGGATCAAATCATGTCTTGAATCAAAGGTCCTATATTTTTACTAGGCCTTTAGTCCCTGACGATTTTTCCCTAAAGTCTCACTACAGGCACGCCCGAGCTTTGGCACAATAATTCGCCGAATAATCGGCCGTAATTTTTGAGATGATGATTTGTGGGATCGGGCAATCCGGGAAAAACCAACGCCTGGGCTTATGTTTTTTCGGGGGCCCAGCTCGCCATTTCCGTTCTGATCGGCGTTTTCGGGGGCCTTTGGCTTGACCGACGATGGGCAACAACGCCATGGCTGACGCTGGTCTGTTCCTTGCTGGGGATCGGCCTTGGGCTGTATCAATTTATAAAGGAAGTGTCCGGCATGGATGGAAAATCCTCCCCCGACAATCCCAAAGCAATGTGAAGCTCACAGTCTGGGCCACAATGATTAGCGCCGGCTTAGCCGCCTTGACGGCGATCGCCGCCCGAAACCTGCCCTTATCAGCTCCCGTCCAAAACAGCATGATCCTGGCGACGGCCATCGCTTGGAGCGTTTCCTGGTTGAGCTACATCGCTCTCTCCTGGGCCTTGACTCGATCCGACAAATCCTTCTACGGATTGTTCGGCGGCGGGGTTCTTTTGCGGCTGGCCGCTTTAGGCGCGCTCGCCTACGGCGTCCATCAAAACGCGCGTTTTTCGACGGCCGCCGCTCTCCTGACCTATGTCGCCTGCCTGCTCGTTTTTCTTTTGCTTGAATCTTGGTTTCTGATCAAACAACAGACGCAAGGAACTGATGGATTTTAAAACGATTCTCGAACACCACCTGCTCGATCACACGATCGCCCGATGGCCGGGGGTATTCGGCATTGAGTTTGCTTTGACGAAACATCTGCTGATGATGTGGATTGTGGGGACCGTCTTGCTGCTGGGGCTGGGCTTTGTCGCGCGCAGCGGCCGGCGGCTGCCTCTGCTGCGCTCCTTGGTTGAAGTTTTGGTTATCTTTGTCCGAGACGAAGTCCTCGGACCCGCGCTCGGGCACGCCGGGCGTAAATACCTGCCCTACTTTTTAAGCCTTTTCTTTTTTATTCTGCTGTGCAACTTATCCGGCCTTGTTCCCTGGGGGTCCACGGCCACCGGCAATATCTCGGTCACCGCGACTTTGGCCGGGTGCACGTTTTTCTTGATCCATATCGCGGGCATTCGCGAACAGGGCCTGGGGCATTATTTAAAAAGCATCGTTCCCAGCGGCCTGCCTTGGTGGCTCATCCCGATTATGATCCCCATCGAACTGATCGGCTTCTGCACCAAAGCATTCGCTCTGAGCATACGTCTCTTCGCCAATATGATCGCCGGGCACATCGTCATCCTCGCGTTCTTGTGCCTCATTTTTACTTTTGGCGCCGCAAATCCCTGGACCGGATTTTTGGCGGCGCCTTTCTCGGTTATGCTGGCGTTGTTCGTCTACGCTCTGGAAATTTTCGTCGCATTCTTACAAGCGTATATCTTCACGTTTTTGACGGCGCTCTTTGTCGGAGCAGCCGTTCACCCAGAACATTAAAGGAGGGTTACGTTAAATGTCTCACTTAGGATTAGGATACATCGGACTGGGCTTAGGCACGGGGTTGTGCCTGCTGGCAGCAGCCTTCGGCATCGCCCGCTTGGCCAGCGCCGCGCTCGAAGGAACCGCCCGTCAGCCTGAAGCCGGCGGAGCGCTCAGAACATCAATGATCATCCCGGCGGCTCTGATCGAAGGCTTGGGCTTTTTCGCCCTGGTCATCTGCCTTTTGGGCGTGTTGGCGTTGAACGCCGGCGTGCCGAAAAGCGATACATCGTCACAGACAAGCGCCGCGCAACAACACTAAAAACGGCCATGGAGCATCTGCTCAGTCCGGACACAGGGCTCATCATCTGGACCCTGATCACTTTCGGGGCTCTGCTCGTGCTATTAGGCAAATTCGCCTGGAAGCCCATCGTCGGCGCCTTGGAAGCACGCGAGGAAAAAATCCGTAAAGAGATCGAAGCGGCCGAAGAAATGAGGCGCGCGGCCGATCAACTGAAAGCTCAATACGAACAACAGATCACCGCTATCGAGACAAAAGCTTCGGCCATCCTGGCCGAAGCCAAAAAGAAAGGCGATGAAACTCAAAACGCCCTTGTCCGGCAGGCCCAGCAAGAAGCCAAGGATATCCTCGGCAAAGCCAAGGAACAAATGGAGCGGGATCGCGAACGTCTGTTGGTCGAGCTCAAAGGCCATGTCGGATCGCTGACTCTCATGGCGACGGAGCGGATGCTGCGCCGCAATGTGGATAAAGACATTCACGCCAAGCTGGTGGACGAACTGTTAAAAGAAATCGAGAAGGCGCCCAAAAATATCTGAACAATGGTCAAAAATACCCGCTTCGCGGCGCACAAATACGCCAAGGCGCTTTTAGCTTTGGCCCAAAAGGAAAACGCGGCCGGCAAAGTTCAAAACGACTTGACCGTCCTCGTTCAATCCATGCGCCGCGCGGATAATCATTGGGAGATGCTCAAAAATCCCATCGTGCGGCCCCAAGACAAGGCCCAAGCCGTCAGCGCCGCCTTCATCTCCCGGGTCGAACCCTCGACCCTTCAGCTTCTACTGGCCTTGACCATGCGCGGAGAGCTCGATTATCTGCCGCTGATTGCGGAACGTTTCGAGGCCTTGTCCGATGAAGCCGTCGGCCTGCTGCGTGTATCCGTGCGCACGGCGTTTCCTCTGACGCAAGAAGCCGCCAGCGCGCTTCAAGAGAAGCTTTCCACGCGCACCGGCAAAAAAATCGTCCTGGAAGCCAAAGAGGATCCGGGATTAATCGGCGGGCTGCTGATCAAAGTCGGAGACCGCCTTTTCGAAAACAGCCTTCGGCTTGAATTGCGCCAATTAAATGAGGCGCTCACCGGGTCATAAGAATTATTTAGGACCCGGCCGTTTTTTGATCCTTCGACAAGCTCAAGATGAGCGGTCGAGGGGATAAGGTAAGGAGGATAGACAATGGCGATACGCCCCGAAGAAGTAACCGAAGTTTTGAAACGGCAGCTTGAAATTTTTGAACCTAAGGCCCAAATGGGCGAGGTTGGGCACGTCACCCAAGTCGGCGACGGCATTGCCCGCATTTACGGATTAGCCAACGCCCTGGCCGGCGAATTGCTCGAGTTCCCCGACAATGTCATGGGGATGGTGCTGAATCTTGAACGCGATTCGGTCGGCGCCGTGCTGTTCGGCAACGATCGCCTCATCCGAGAAGGCGACGTTGTCCGAAGGACGAACCGCATCATGGAAGTCCCGGTCGGCGATGCCCTGATCGGCCGCGTGGTCAGCCCATTGGGCGAACCCTTGGACGGAAAGGGGTCCATTAAAACCCAAAAACGGCGGCCCATTGAAGTGGTCGCTCCCGGCGTGGTGGAACGCCAGCCCGTCAAAGAGCCGCTTCAAACCGGCATCAAAGCCATCGACGCCATGATCCCGATCGGTCGCGGACAGCGCGAGCTCATCATCGGCGACCGGCAAACCGGAAAAACAGCCATTGCGCTGGATACGATTATCAATCAAAAAAACGAGGCCAACCGGCCGATTTGCATTTACATCGCCATCGGCCAGAAACAATCCACCATCGCTTCGGTCGTGGAAACCCTCGCACGATTCGGCGCCATGGAATACACCATCGTGGTGGCGGCCGCGAGCGCGGACCCGGCCCCGCTATTGTATCTGGCGCCTTATGCGGGCTGCGCCATGGGCGAAGAATTCATGTGGCAAGGCAAACATGTTTTGACCATCTACGACGATTTAACCAAACATGCCCAGGCCTACCGGCAGCTTTCGCTTTTACTACGGCGCCCGCCCGGCCGCGAAGCTTACCCCGGCGACGTTTTTTACCTTCACTCGCGCCTGCTGGAACGCGCCTGCAAACTCAACGACAAAAACGGCGCGGGCTCGCTGACTTCTCTGCCCATCATCGAAACCCAGGCCGGCGACGTGGCGGCATACATTCCGACCAATGTCATCTCCATCACGGACGGGCAAATCTACCTGGAGACCAATCTTTTTTACTCCGGCGTGCGCCCGGCGGTCAACGCCGGCCTGTCGGTCTCGCGCGTCGGCGGCGCGGCCCAGACATCGGGCATGAAACAGGTCGCCGGACGATTGAGGCTGGACCTGGCCCAATACAACGAACTGGCGACATTCGCCCAATTCGGCAGTGATTTGGATAAAGCCAGCCAGGCGCAGTTGGCCCGCGGCGAACGCATGGTGGAAATCCTCAAGCAGGATCAATATCAGCCGCTGACGACCGAAAAACAAATCGCGGTGATTTTTGCCGGCGTCAACGGCTATCTGGACGATGTTCCCGTCAAAGCGATCAAACGCTTTGAAAAAGAGATGCTGGCTTATTTGCAAGCAAAACAAGCGTCTCTATTGGATGACATGAGGAAGAAAAAAGGCCTCGACGATGCGCTCAAAACTAAACTGGGCGAGGCCTTGAAGGAATTCAAACAGACATTTAAAGCCTGAATTTAAAACTTTATGCCCAGTCTTCGCGAAATCAGAATTAAAATCAAATCCGTCAAGCAGACGCAGCAGGTCACCAAGGCCATGAAAATGATCGCGGCCTCAAGGTTGAAGCGCGCTCAGGGACAGTTGCTCGCCTCGCGTCCTTACGCGCAAAAAGTCGAAGAATTGGTTTCGGATTTAAGCCGAAGGTTGCTCAAAGAAGGGCGGCTCATGCCTCAATTGCTTAAGCCCAGGCCCGATGCCAAAGAGCGTTTGTTGGTCGTTTTTACCGCAGATAAAGGATTATGCGGCTCCTACAATGTGGTCATGCTGAGAGAAACCCTCAAATACTACGAACGGATTCGCGGCGAGGGCGGCAGCGTTCATTGCTTCGTCGTTGGGAAAAAAGGACGCGACTTTTTGGTCAATCACGGTTTTCAGATCGCGCGCGAATTCGTCCAGTTTTTAAGGCGCCCGGCGTTCAGCCAAGCGGAAATTATAGGCAAGGAAATCGTCGATTATTACGTGTCGCATCCCGGGATCGCCGGCGTGGATATTTGCTATATGGATTTTCGCTCCGTGGTTCGTCAAATTCCGGCCGTTTACCGGCTGCTGCCGCCGGGTCTGGGTGGTCAACAAGAAAAAGCCGAAGCGCCGTTCGACTATATTTACGAGCCCGGGCGCGAAAAAATTTTAGAAGAACTCATCCCTCGCTATGTCAACACCGAACTCTACCGTTTGGTTTTCGAAGCTTATACCAGCGAACAAGCGAGCCGTTTAAACGTCATGGAAAACGCGACAAAAAATGCGGGTGATTTGATCAGCGACCTTTCGCTTCTGGCGAACCAGGTCCGTCAAGCCTCCATCACCCGGGAACTGCTCGAGGTTGTCTCCGGCGCGGAGGCTCTAAGTTAAATCAATGGGAATATCCCTGAGGTAAACTGCCATGGCTAACAAAAAAGAACAGAGAAAATACGAGCGCCACCCGGCCAGCTTTGTCCTGGAGATCGCTGATTTCGCCAAACCGTCCAAAAAAGTGTCGGCCTTGGTGACGGACGTTTCCGAAGGCGGGCTTTGTTTCGAAAGCGATCAAAAAATAGAGCTAGGCTCATCCTTGACCCTAAGGCTTGAAGTGCCCCTGATGGTCCAGGGCGGCGTTGTGCGCACCGAAACCCGGGGAAATAAATTTCGCTACGGCGTGCGTTTCCACAACGTCCGGTTTTCGACGGGCCGGCCCAAATTCGCCCGGCCCAGAACCATGATCCGCATGCCGAACTTAAACACGCTCCCCGGAGGCAAACCGTGAAAGAGTCGCGGCGCCAAAAACGCGTCCCCCTCCATATCCCGGTGCTCTTATGCACCGATCCGCAAGGATCGCGCGTCAAAGGAAACGCGGTGGTCGTCGATTTAAGCGCCAAAGGCCTGGGGTTTGAAACGGACGCCGAACTCAAACGCGGGGATCTTTTGTTTCTGAAGCTTTTTCTGCCGATCACATTCGCTTGCCATGTCAGGAATATCAACAGCAAAACCGGCGACAATTACCGTTGCGGCGCCAAAATAGAGCGCATCGGTCTCTTGGATCGTCTAAAATTACGCGATTTCATCAATATTCAAATAAGCTCGAACGGGGCCGACAGGGGCCGCCGTTCGTGACAAAGAAGGAAGAAGGAGGACGTTTCGCTATGCGTCTAGGTAAAATTGTTCAGGTCATCGGTCCCGTTGTGGACGTCGAATTTCCATCGGGTGATTTACCCCATATATTCAACGCGCTCAAAGTTAAAGCCGGAGACGCGTCGTTGACTGTTGAAGTCGCCCAGCATTTGGGTGATTCCACAGTGCGCAGCATTGCGTTGGGGCCGACGGAAGGCATCGGCCGCGGCGCGGTGGTCGAAGATACGAATGCCCCAATCACGGTTCCGGTCGGACGCGCCTGCCTGGGTCGCTTGATCAATGTGCTGGGCGAACCCCAAGACTACATGGGACCCATCAAAAGCGACGTCCAACTGCCTATTCACCGCACGCCTCCTCCATTGGTGGATCAAGAAACCAAGCCTCAGGTTTTTGAAACGGGCATTAAAGTCATTGACTTGCTCGAACCCTTCATGAAAGGCGGAAAGGTCGGCCTCTTCGGCGGCGCGGGCGTCGGCAAAACCGTCATTATTCAGGAATTGATCAACAACGTCGCCAAACAACATGGCGGCGTATCGGTATTCGGCGGGGTCGGGGAACGAAGCCGCGAAGGCAATGACCTGTGGCTGGAAATGCAGAGAACCAAGCTTTCCGACGGCTCTCCCGTCCTGTCTAAAACGGTCTTGGTCTACGGGCAAATGAACGAGCCCCCCGGATCCAGGGCGCGCGTCGCCTTGACCGCCTTAACGCAGGCTGAATATTTCCGCGACTATGAAGGCCAAGACGTTCTTCTTTTCGTAGACAATGTCTTTCGATTTGTCTTAGCCGGCTCCGAAGTCAGCGCGCTCTTGGGACGCATGCCCTCGGCCGTGGGTTATCAGCCGACGCTGACGACTGAAATCGGATCGCTTCAGGAGCGCATCACCTCCACCAAAAAAGGCTCGATCACCTCGATTCAGGCGGTTTACGTGCCGGCCGACGACTTGACCGATCCCGGCGTCGCCAATACCTTCACCCATTTGGATGCCACCACCGTGCTGTCTCGGCAAATCGCGGAATTAGGCATTTACCCGGCGGTGGATCCGCTGGCCTCGACGTCGCGCATCCTGGATCCCAATATCGTGGGTGAAGAGCACTATCGCGTCGCGCGCGAAGTGCAGCGCGTCCTGCAGCGTTATAAAGAACTCCAAGACATCATCGCGATTTTAGGCATGGACGAACTCTCCGAGGAAGATAAGCTGTTGGTGGGCCGGGCGCGGCGCATCCAAAAATTCCTGTCCCAGCCCTTTTTCGTGGCCCAAGAATTTACCGGCCGGCCGGGACGCTATGTCACCTTGCCTGAAACCATCCGGGGCTTCAGGGATTTGATCGAAGGCAAATGCGATCATCTGCCCGAGCAAGCCTTTTATATGGCGGGCACAATCGACGAAGTCCAAGAAAAAGCAAAATCGCTTCAAGAAGCCTGATGAAAATATTCGAACTGACCGTCGTCACGCCGGAGCGTATCACCTTTCAAGGAAAAATCAGTTCCTTGATTCTTCCCGCATGGGAAGGGTCGATGGGAATTTTACCGGGCCATACGCCGGCTCTGGTGCTGATTAAGGAAGGCGTGATCCGCACGCAAAACGAAGAAGGGATTGAAGAAACGATGTCGGTTTCCGGAGGCTTCGTGGAAATCGGTCAGCGCAAAGCCACCTTATTCGCGGAGACAGCCGAACTAGCCCAGGAAATCGATGAAGAACGCGCCCGATTGGCTTTGGCGCGGGCCAAGGAAGACGTTGCTAAGACTCGGGCGCCTAAAAAAGGCCCTCAAGAAATCGACGTGGAAAAAGCCCAGGCCGCTTTAAGGCGGGCCTTGACCCGGCTTAAGGCCGTTGAGAATGCGCGCCGCATCAGGGGACACCGAACGCCGCCGCCGGTCAACGAGAACTGATCCGGGCGCCTAAAAAACCTCTGGCGCAATCGCGCCGCGTATACTAGACTTCTGATAATGCGCGGCTTGATCGTTCTTCTTTTTTTATTCATCGCCAGGCCTCTGCCGGCTCAAATCAAATACATCCCCGTCGCCGAAGCGAAATTATTGGGGGGCCAAAGCTTTTTTGAGCAAAAAGACACTTCCGTCGACGGAAATTTTTCGTTCCGGTTCACCCCGTCGATCGCTTTCTCGGATAAAAGCACCTTGATCCCCACCCTGTCTTCCGATTACCGCACGATTTTCACCGTGGAAGAGCTCGCCGGCGGCGGATTTTTGATTCAAAAAATATGGGAGAACCTGGCCACGGTCAAATGGGTGCGCCAATTGGGTGAAGGCCCCTACAGCATCAAACCGAAAGCCTCGGGCAAACTTGCTTACTACAATGAAGCCAAGGGCGAAACCTTCGGCACCGGGCTTTTTGATTACGAAAAATTTTCCGGCGGCGTGGAGTTGGAGCGAAAAGGCCAACGCCTGTTATCCCAGCGGCTTGAGCTGGCTTATTACACGGTGCGCTTCCCCAATTATCAAGCCCTTTCCTCACAACAATTCGGCGCCGAAATTAAATCAGGAACCCGGGTGCTGGATTTCGACGCCATGGACGCCTCCTATTCGCTTGACGTGGCCGTCGCTGAAAAAACTATTGCGTACGGAGCTTTCTTGATTTCAGCGCGTCCCTATCCGGATCAATTCATCGTCAAAGATACCGGGTTATTCGAAACGACAAAAAGAAAAGATGCGTACTGGCTGGCGGCCGCCGGCTGTCATCAAGGTCTCGGCGAATACGATTGGGGCGGCGTCGCTTTAAAGCCCATCGCCAGCCTGGCCGCAAGCTACAGCATGCTTGATTCCAATCAAAATTCCTATGACGCAGTCAAAACATTTTTCATCAACAATTATTACGACTATGATGAACTGGCGCTGAGCCCGTCGATGACCTTTCTCTTTGATAAAAACCAACGCCTAAATTTGGGTTACACCGGCATTGTTCGCCGTTATGATACGCGCCTCGTCCAGGATAAAGACGGCAATTACCATGACGGCACAAGCGGACGCCCCAATGAAATCATCGCTGCCACGACGCATAACGTCAATCTTGGTTATACGTATATGTTCCCCGAAATGTCGTGGGGAAGACTCTCCGCCACGGCGCAAGGAACGCTGCGCCAAGCCTCCTCGAACATGCTTTATGAACTGACCTACCGGTACAATTACGACTCGGCCTACTACTTTGCGGGCGTATCATGGGAATTCGCCAAATGAAAATCTTAATCGCCGACGATGACCCGAGCATGAGGAAACTCCTCAACGACGCTTTATCGCTGGCCGGCTGCGAGGTGATCCAAGCGGAAACAGGCCGCCAAGCCATTGACTTGGCCAAGCAGGCGACGCCGGATTTGATCCTGCTCGATCACACGATGCCTGAGATGAAAGGCTACGATGCGATGAAAGAAATACGCAAAGAGCCGGCCTTGGCCCAGGTGCCGGTCGTCTTGATCACCGGCAATTTTGAGGTTCAAGGCATGGCTGAAGACGACAAGCTGGAACGCTGCGCATTCTTGCCGAAACCCTACAGCATCGATCAATTAATGACGACGATCGGCGTGGCCTTGGGACGCCCGTTTCCGTAACGCCTTGAACGTGAACTACCGTCTTCTTTTGGCTGCCGCTTTTTTTCTTGTTCCAAATTGCGCTCCACGGCCCGTTCCGACCGCCAAAGAAATGATCCTTCAGCGGCCGAAAGATAAGGCGCCGCTGTCCGTTGTCTGGTCCGTTTCCCCCGGCCGCGATCCGGAACAAACAATCGGACAGTTGCAACGATGGATGTCCGCCGACGAATCATTCCGGCTGACCGTCGCACTGCCCGCAAATATGATCCTCCGGCTCAATGAGTCTCAGTCCGCGCGCCTAATGGAACTTGAAGCCGGCGGTCAATTGGAATTGGCGGTCAGCCCAAAAGGCTCCCTACCCCTGCCGTTATTGGGAGAATTCCATCATTTTCTTAAAGAACGCTGCCGTATCGCCGAATATTCCGAACAAGCGCCGAAACGCCTGCTTCGCGACGTCGAAATCGCCCGGCTGTTGGTCGCAACCGAAGAAATTTGGCGCGTCGCATTTTCGAGCCGCGCCCTGCCCGGGCTGGCGGCTCCTCTGGGCGAGTGGCCCAATGCCGCCTGGACTAAAGCCGGGCATCGTTTTGCCTGGATTGTCAGAATTTCCAGCCTGCCGATCACCGGACTGGAACCTGGCCAGAATCTTCCCCAACGCTACAGCGCCCTGCCCTGGAATCCGTCGGCCGACGTCAACAAGCTCAAAGGCATCGTTTTGCTTGATGAAACCTACATGGCATCAATCGAGGAAGCTGATTCGATGCTGGATGATCTGGCCTCCATTGCCGAAGACGACGACGGCCAATGGCGGCTCTTCCCGCTGAGCGTTTGGAACGAAATGCCCGCGTTAGATATTGATTCGGCGCCGCCGCCTCTTTGCACGCCGGAAACCGCGCACAGCTTCTGGGGTTCCAGGGCTCAGGCCAATTTCTGGCCGCTTCTCGTTGATTTGCGAGATAACATCATCAAATACCAAAACTCAGGACGGGCGAATTTGACCATCCTGGACAAATGCTGGGAAGAATTCTACGGCATGCTCGATCATTCGACGTCGGCCACATTCAAGGAAGAGGGATTGTTAAGCTCCGAGGCTTCGGTTTCTGAAGAATCGTTCCTGGCAACGCTGAAAACCCTCTACGGCAAAATGGCGCCGGTGCTCAAACGCCGGCCGCGCCTGCCTCAATCCCTTTGGCTTGACACCTCAAACGGCGAAAATTCCCAAGACCGGCCGTCGCGCGCCGCCGGCGCCTTCAATCGCCTTGAATTTACCGATAGTTTTGACGATCCTAAACAAAACGCATCGGGCGTGAATATCGAACGCCTGATCATCGAATGGTCCGATCGGGAGCTTATTTTCCGAATTGCCCACGACTCCGCTGAAGAAAATTTCTTCCCTTGTGAAATTTATATCGACCTTAACAATCAAGCTTATGCGGGCAAAGGCGAAGACTGGGACGGGCGACGGCGCGCCGGGATTTCAGATTTTTGGGAATACATCATCCGAAGCGATGCCCAAGGCGTGGTCACGGCCTATCGGTACAACCCGCAAGGAAGCCTGCGCAACCTGGGCCGCTGGGATCAAGCCGTCCGCAAAAACGAGGACGGGCTGGAGATTCGCCTCCCCAGAAATCTGATCGCCGGGAAAAACCCCAGAAAATGGGGATGGGCCTTGTGCGCCCAATCGCTCCCCAACGACGCTTCGACCCCCGAACAAAACCTTCCGGCTGAAGACTGCCTGGACACGGGCGGGGCCGGCGCGGATACCCTTCCTTTCGTTCGCGAGTAGTCCCCGGCTTATACGGTTTTGTAGACTTAAATCTCATGCCTCCGATTCAACGATCGACAAAATTCCGCTTATTAGCGTCTGCTCTGCTGATGGCTTCGGGAATCATCGTTTACGCCGCGGCTGCTTCGCTGCCGGGGCTTCAAGAGGCGTTTCGTTCAGTCGCCGAGCGGGTGCGGCCCAGTTGCGTCAATATTTCCGCTTTTCACGAAGAGGAGGTTTATCATCCGGGCGAATTTTATTTCATGGACCCCGAAGAATTCATGAACGAATTTTTTCACGGCGTTCCTTCCCCAAAACGGCGTCCGCGCGTCGAGCGGCGCCAATATGCGGGCACGGGTTCAGGCGTCATCATCGATCGCGAAGGCCATATCCTAACCAACGCCCATGTCATCAGCGACGCCAAAGAAATCAAAGTGCGTTTAACCGTCAACGGGCAAAAAAAGACTTATCAAGCGCGCCTCATCGGCAAAGACGAACGCATTGATCTGGCGCTCATCAAAATCGAAGGGCGCGGCCCGTTCCCCGCGGCCAAGTTGGGCAATTCGGACAACGTCCAAGTCGGCGACTGGGCCATTGCCGTGGGCAACCCCTTCGGCGAACTTGAACAAACATTGACCGTGGGCGTGATCTCCGCCCTAAGGCAATCGCTGCCCATCGAAGGACGCACCTACCTGAATTTGATTCAAACCGACGCGGCGATCAACCGGGGAAATTCCGGAGGGCCGCTGGTCAATATCGAGGGCGAAGTCGTGGGCATCAACACCGCGATTTACTCGCCCAGCGGCGTTTTTGCGGGCATCGGCTTCGCTTTGCCGATCAACGCCGCCAAAGAAATCTTAGACGACCTGCGCGCCGGCAAAGAACGCGAGTGGGGCTGGCTGGGCGTATCCGTGGCCGATGTGGATGACGTCGTCGCCAAGCGTTTCGGGCTGACTCAAACGCAGGGCGCCTTAGTCAACGAGGTCTTCCCCGGATCGCCCGCGCTTAAAGCCGGGCTTCTTCGCGGCGACGTGATCGTGAACTTTA
This sequence comes from Elusimicrobiota bacterium, assembly GCA_016180815.1. Taxonomy (NCBI): domain Bacteria; kingdom Pseudomonadati; phylum Elusimicrobiota; species Elusimicrobiota bacterium. Next base: position 6,584 of record JACPAN010000027.1, on the reverse strand, counting down.
ACGGAGAGAAAATAACAACCCCTCATGAATTGACCGAACGTGTCCGTAAAACCAAAGTCGCAGAGCAGGCTCGCATCGCGTTCATTCGCAGCGGCCAAGAACGCCAGGCTCATGTTCTGATCGGGCCTAGGCCGAAATGGGCTGATTTGGGGAAGCAGCATCAAGATCAGGCCCCTCAAAAAACTCCCCCTCAAGAACAGCCGGCGATGAAAAGCAAAGAAACAGGCCTGCTCTGGGAAGGCGTTGCCTTGTGGGATACCCAGAAAAACCCCAAAGGCGCGGCGCTGGCGCGGCGATTTAAAATACCGTCTGATTTAAGAGGATTGATCGTCGGCTCCATCGACAGCAAAAGCGCGATGGCCGGCTATCTTGAAGTCGGGGACCTGGTGCTCGGCGTCAATAAAGAAACCGCCAGAACCGCGGCCGAGTTTCGCCAGGCCGCCAAAACAGCCGACCTTCAAGAAGGGATTGTCCTCGATATTTTGCGCCAAGGCAACAAACAATTCGTCAGCGTCCAGACCGCCCCTTAAAGCAACAGCAGAATAATAACCGAAGCAATAACCGCGGCCGCGGCTAAACCCAAGCCCACGGTGGCCAATTTTTCCGCCTGAGGAGAAAATTTGCGCCCTGTTTCTTCCTCATCTTCGCCGACGGCGCGTTCGGCGAGCAATGAGCCCGAACCCTTGGCTCCAATTCCTTGCCCCTCGTAAATGAGCAGAAGATCTTCGTCCGTACGGTTGCCGCTTTCATCAACGGCCGCCAGATGAAGATAGTTCCGCCCTGGGTTCAGCGGCCACCGCGTTTGAAACCGTCCATCCTCGCCGACCGTTACGGGCCGGCTTTCGATCGTTACCAACGCTTTAGGCTCGGTCAAACCCGCAATCAAAACGGGATTTTCGTCAACCGTGCGCTCCGAGGCCGGCGGCTGTTCGACGACCAGATCCGGAGGCTTGGTGTCGACTGTCATCCTGCGCCAGGGACTATAAGGACCTTCAAAACCCAAACGATCGCGAAAAGCCACGCGGAAATAATAGACCCCGTCCTTGAGGCCGATCCGGCCGAACGAAAGATCGCGCGTCAGGGCTTGGGAATCTTCCCACACGATCGTCGATTCATTGGGATCGCGCGCGATTTGGATATGAAAGTTATTCATGACCGATGCCTCTGAACCCTCGGAAGCCGGACCCTTGCTCGCGCCTCCTCGAAAAGTCAATTGGCCGTCACGAATGACAAAACCATCCGCGGCCGCCTGAGCTCGAATTAAATCGGCATCAACCCCCTGGGCGCGGCCCGGCTCCGGGGCCGCTCCGGTCTTAGGCAACGGCGGCAGAGGCAACGGTTTTTCAGGCGCGCCGCCGACCGGCACCACGGTGCCGAAACCTTCCCGGACCGTGAGCGACTGACCCTTGGCTTCGACATCCGTAATCCCTCGAAAAACTTCAACAATCGTCGCCAGATCATCGCGGATGCGCGCATGAAAATCAGTTTCCTTAGTCCTAGGGATGACGCGCGCCGTCTGCGTCAACAAGCGAACGCCCCGGGACCTCAAGGCCCCGCTGACCAATGAAACGCCCCGGCCCAAATCCTCGGTCAGGCGGTCGGGCCGGATAATCGCGAAGGAATTCGACTCAAGCGTTAAGTCTTCGCCAACGGCAAAACGCACCTTGGCCTGGGAAACCGAACCGGTTCGTAATCCGTCTTCCTGATAGAGTTCAATATCCGGCCGGGCCCGGGTCCATTCCGCGGCTTGGCGGCGGCGATACTCCACGGTATTGACGGCTTCAAAAAGCTTAGCGGCCCGCAGTTCGTCTTTGATCAATAAAACCGGAATTTTCAAAGTCTGCCCGGGCAAGGCGACGGTGGGGTCCGAGTTTGGCAACGTATTATGCTTGAGGATTTCGGGCCAGCGCTTCGGGTCTTTCAAATACCGCTGCGCCAGCGACCAAAGAGTGTCCCCCGGAAGAATCGTGACGTTTTGAAAATAGCGGGACTCCTGCGCGTTCAACGCCGCAGCGAAACAGATGACGATCAGCGATCGCAGCGGTTTAAGCATCCGCCGGCGGCCCTTTTTTAGGCAAAGTAAAAGTGAATGTGCTGCCCTTGCCGATTTCGCTCGTCACCCAAATACGTCCGCCATGGGCTTCGACGATTTGTTTTGAAATCATCAATCCCAGCCCGGTTCCGCCTCTGGATCGACCCTGAATTTGCCCGTATTTGCGGAACAGCTTGCCCAAATCTTCATCCGGAATGCCCTCCCCGGTGTCTGAAACCGAAAAACGAAATTCTTCCTCCGCATCTTCAAGCCGGATCGTGACGCGCCCGCCGGGGGACGTATATTTGAGGGCATTGCCCAGCAAATTGATCAGGACCCTCTCCGTCAAGCTGGGATCGCAAACGGCTTTCCATCGGTCCGAGCTGGATTCCGGCGGCGAAAGCTCGATGGTCAAATTGATCCGATTGCTGGCGGCCCGGCCGCGGAACATCTCCAAAACACCGGTCACCAAAGCATAGCAATCGGCCGCTGCCGCATTGACCTTGAGCGCTCCGTGTTGGGAACGAAACGTATCCAAAACATTATTCACCAGCGTTAACAAACGCAAAGCCGCGTGGCCGATTTGTTGAACCGCTTTGGCTTGGCGTTCATTCAACGATCCGACATCCGGATGATTCAGCATTTCGATAAAACCGGTGATGCTGCTAAGCGGATTTTTCAAATCATGAGTGATGGTTTGAACGAAATCGTCCTTCATGGCTTCGATTTGACGCTCCAGCGTCACGTCGCGCAAAATCAGAAGGTTGCCGACCGGCACCGAACCCGCATCTTTCTTGGCCTCCACCTTCTGATAACGCACCTCGAGAAAATACCTGGTATTGGGAGTGGGTGAAAGATCCAAATCCTTTTTGGCGACCGCGCCCCTAGCCAATTCGTCCAGCGCACCCAAAACCAAGGCCCTTCGGCCGGGCTCAAGCGCCTCGCCCAGGGGCTGCCCCAAAATTTCCTCCTCCGATACATGCGGGCACAATGCCCGGCGGGCCGGTTCATTGATCAATAAAATGCTCCGGTCCTCATCCAACAAAACGATCCCTTCCTGCATGGAAGCCACGGTCGCCTCGGTTTTCGTTTTTTCGGCCAACAATCGGTCTAATTGTAATTGGGAATATTCCTTTAGCTTTGCGGCCATTATTTTGAATGTCCGCTGAAGCTGACCCAGCTCGTCCTGGCGGGCGTCATCCTCGAGCCGGACGTCGAATTGCCCCTGAGCGATGCTTTGAGCGGCCTGGGTCAGCCCCAAAATCGGCCAGGACACCCAATAGGCTGCGAAATAAGCGACTAGGCAGGCTGCGCTGATAACGGAAATTAAAATCAACAAACTTTTTCTCTTCAATCTCTCCTGAGAAGCATAAGCCTCCTCCGTGGATTGTTCGACCAGCACCCAATAGAAATGCCCGCCCGTCAAAGCCGGCGCCCAAGAACCGACATATTCTTGAGCGCCGCTTTTTGGAAAAAAATGATACGAACCCGTGGATGCCGGGGACCCGACCGCGGTCGCGACCAGAGGATAATCCCGAAAATCATATCCGGCGGCGTAAGCGGGATGAGGCGTCATCAATCGCCCGCCGGCGTCAACCAAATAAGCGTAACCCGTGCCTCCGAAACGCTCCTTCTCGATCAACTCCACAAGGTCTTTAGCCTGTTCCCTTAAAAAAAGAAACAGCCCGGGACGAAGCGGGGCATAGAATAAAAATTCCAGCCCATGGTTTCCATCGGGTTCGACGGTTGAAACGGCCAGGCGAAAAACAGCCCGGCTGTTTTGACGGGCCTCCATCCATAAATCATCGCCGTGATGCCCCCGGTGAGCATGGCCGGCGACGTCGCCGGCCACGGCTGAAAGAATATCCTGTCCGGTTGAAGCATCGACCACGCCCGCCTCAAGCAAGGAGGGGTGGATCTCCAAATACGCCTCCAGCATCCCCCTTTTTTGGTCGATGGTTAAATCTTTGCGCGTCAGCATGGCGACCAAAAAATCCACTTTGCTTTTGGCATCCAAAAATCTCTCCTCAACGCGGCCGGCCATGTTCTCGGCAAGCTTGGTTTGAAGCTCAAGCGTGGCCGATGTGATCTCCTCTTTATTGATGGCCAACAGCTGCCACCCGATGAAAACCAACGGCGGCACGGCCAAGCCCACCAACAGCAAAAGCAGCTTGGCCCAAATACCCAGCCGGAATGGAAACAACGATTTTTGTTCGGGCAAACAATACCCCTCAACAAGGGTAGAGCAAGATCAGGCGCGAATCAAGAAGAATTTGGCGGATGCGCCGCCCGTCTTAGGATCGACGATTAGGTTATAGGTAGACTCCGCCGTTAACGTTGATAACGGCGCCCGTGATGTAAGCGGCCTCGCGACTCGCCAAAAACAGGCAGGCTTCGGCGACTTCCTCCGGAGCGCCGAAACGTTTGGCCGGAATTGTTTCGACGATTTTAGCCTTGACATCGGGAGGGATGGCCGCGGTCATGGCGGTTTCGATATATCCCGGAGCGACGGCGTTGACCGTAACGCCTCTGGCCGCCGTTTCCCGGGCCAATGCTTTTGTGAAACCGATGATGCCGGCCTTGGCCGCGGCATAATTCGTTTGCCCGAAGGCGCCCATTTGACCGACCACGCTTGAGATATTGATGATGCGCCCCCATCCCCGCTGAGTCATTTGAGGCAAAACGGCCTGGGTCAGGGAATACAGGCTGTTGAGGTTCGTCTCCACGACGTCCTGCCACTGATCGCGCGTCATTTTAAGAAAGGACTTGTCGCGCGTGATGCCCGCGTTATTGATCAAAATATCGATTCCGGAAAACGCCCCTAAAACTTCTTCAGCCACGCGACGCGCTTGGATTTCCTTGGCCAAATCCCCGCAAACAACCATGGCGCGGGAGCCGGCGGCGGACAATTCCAAAGCCAATGATTGCGCTTCGTCGACGCCTTGGCGGCAATGAACCGCCACATTGGCGCCGTGCGCGCCGAGGCTTCGCGCGATGGCGCGGCCGATCCCTCGCGAAGATCCTGTCACCAGGGCGTTTAAACCGAAAAGCTTGTTGGAACGTCGCTCGACAATCGCAGTCAATTGAGTTTCAGGCATGGGGGTCCTCCAATCGTGAATTTCTCAATGTCAGTATAAAAAATTAGCCCCGCCTCCCGTGCACCGTTGCCGGCCTCAAGGGCCGGAAGGGATGCCGACAGGCGGGGCGGACCCTGGACCATCATCCTCCCCCTTGACGGGGAGGAAAAAAGTCCTTCAGCTATAGTCAGTTCGAAGCTTGTTTGACTAAATCGTTCAACTGCCGCCGGACCGGCGCCGAGCATTGCTCAACGACGTCCAACGTCCGTTTGACGTTCTCGGTCGCGGCTTTAACGACGCCTTCCAAGGCCTGGTTGGTCGCCTCTAAGTATTGGCGCCCTGTTTTCACGGTCTCGGCCGATAGGGTTGCGCTCTGGGTCAACAACTCCCGGGTCAGCTTCGCGGACAATTCTTGAGTCTCAAGGACGTTTTTGAGGCCTTTTAAATAAAAATCACCCCAAAACTTGAGCAACTCTTCCTGTCCGACTGCTTGACCGTTCGTTTTTACTGTTGGCATAGCCGCCTCCTTTTCAATATCAGTTAATGAGACCCTCTTCAAGAGCGAAACGAACAAGCTCGGCCAACCGGGCTTTTCTTAATTTGTTTCTCAAATTCAATCGATGCACTTCGACGGTTCTCCTGGAGATGCCCAGCGACCTGGCAATTTCTTTGTTCATCGCGCCCATCGCAATCATTCTTAGTATTTGAGTTTCTCGTTTTGTCAGCCGTTCCTTGCCGTCTGTTCCCCAGGCGGCTCCATCGGCCCCTTGGGGACGTCTCTTGTTTATCTTAGCGGCCGGTGCAGGGCGTTTCAATTTGGCAAAACTGCTTAAGCAGGACTACTTAGAGATTTTTTTTCTCGTCCGAGGCGAGCCGGAACGGGATTTCAGCCATTCGATGACGCGCGGCCAAAGTTTGGCGATGGCGGAAGAGCTGACGGAAAGGCCGACATGACCGACCGGAAATTCAATCGTGGCGACGTCGGCGGAGCCGATTTTTGAATTCAACGCCAATGAGCTGGCGGGCGGCACCAGATGATCCTTGGTGGCCACCAAATTTAAAACCGGGGCCTTGATATTTTTGAGCAAAACCTTGCGCCCGCCGACCGTCAAACGATTGGCGCAGAGAAGATTCTGCTGATAGCAGCCTTTGATGAAATCGCGAATTTCACGTCGTTGTCGTTCACGTCACCGACCGATTCACCGAGAACTCTGAGGACCGGTTTTTCTTTCGCTAAAGATTTGACGATTTCCGAAAGCGCTTCGAGCGAACCGCCGTCGGACGCTTTCAAAATCAAGCGGAGCCCGAGGAATTCTTCTCCGGGTTTTTCGCGTGGAGATGTTTTGGAAGATTCGCCTTGGACAGTTTCTTTCAACGCTTCAATCACGGAAAACGCTTCGCCGGCCTGCGGCAGTGTTTCAAATCCGATGACGAGCGCCGGAGCAGACGGCGCGATTTCTTTAATCGGCTCGCCG
>JACPAN010000026.1 GCA_016180815.1 Elusimicrobiota bacterium | reverse complement strand
GGGGTGTAAGAAGACTGCAGCGCCCTTTTATCAAAAAAGACGCTTTCTTTTCTCAGAAATCCTTCAAAAAAAACATCCAACCCCCTTTCTACCATAGATTTCCAGATGAAGTGGGGGTATTTAAACATTTCTTTTGTATAGCCCACCCCATCATTTCCTATGGAAATATTGTTATTTTGTGTTTTTAGACCGTATTGGCTCTGTTTATCTGCCTGAGTGTCTGTCTGTATCTGCCTGAGTGTCTGATCTGTCTGGTTTTGTGTCTGATTTAAAGAAGCCTTTGCCTGAAGCAGAGGAGAGGTGTTTAAGAGTGATTTAAGAATCTCCAAAGTTTCTTTTATTTCGTGTATTTCCTCATTCAGCGAATTTATTTGAGATTTTAGGCTAGTGATATCTCCTTTTACTTTTGAAAAGGCTTCTTTTATTTGAATGCTGGATTGGGGAAGCATTGAAATTTGAGAAGAAGATTAAATTTAAATATTGTTATTGTGTAAATTAAAAATGAAAGATGACTTATGATTGTCTTTGGTGTTTTGGGGCTTTTGTATGCCTCTTTGGGGTGGATAGTTACTTCAATAGATATTCCAGAAAATCAACCTTCCGTTAAATCTTATGCGATATTACTAATGTATTTATTTTTTATAATTGCTTTGATTATAGGAATTTTAATAAGAAACAGGTTGGTTTATGTGCCGGCAGTTGCTTATAGTGCTCTTATCCTTTTTGTAAGTATATACTATTCTGTTAAAGATGTCTTAGAATCATTAGGTTTTAGTCCTTTTTTTATAGGAATTATTTTAGGAGTTGTTTTATTATTTTATCTTCTTAAAAAAGAAGTAAGAGATTGTTATCTCAAAAATAACTAATTCTGTTTCTCCTGGAAGACTTTGTAAACCTGCTCGGAAAGAAGCCAGCGCTGCCTTCTCTGATATTGAAATCCTTTTGGATTTTTGTTGACTTCTATTATGAGGTTTTTTGTTTTTAACTCTTGAAGAATTAATTTTATGAATTCTTCATCTCTTGCGATGTTTTTTGCTATGCTTGCTGTGAATTGTGGTTGGGGGGAAACTGAAAATAAATAATGTAAAATCTGCTCAATGATTTTATCTTTTTTTTCTTGTGAGATTTTTGGCATTTGTATTGAAGAAAGAATGTTTATTTAAATGTGGTGTTGGGTTTGTATTGTGAAAAATAGTAATTATTATAAACTAATTGGTTAAGGGATAGTTATGATAAGAATAGAAAGGGGCAAGTTAGAAAAATGGACTGTGGAAACTCTACCTGAAAATGCAAGATCTGTTGGGCCCCCGTCACTGATATATTGGGAAGTTGGAGAATTTGATAACGATGAAATGATAAACAGTAGGATGGAGGAGCAGATAAGAGACCGATCTCCACGAAATGCCATTGGATATCTTCTTGGGGAAAGAGGCAATGTTTTTTTGCGTCCTCCTGGCGAATATTGTACCGGGGGTTATCGGTTTTTCCAAGCTGTGCAATATTATTGCAGAAGTTAATATTGTAAAACATTTTTTAATTAAGACAAAGTATTAAAAAGAAGGTTTTTTGTTTTCTAACTCTCTATTGGAAAAAATGTCTGGAAAAATTGAGTTTGTTGATGCGGAAAAGGAAGATGAGGTAAAGGCAATTTTGAATCCTTTAGTTAAAGAATGGTTTTTTTCTAAGTTTGATAAATTTTCTTTGACTCAGTTGTATGGAGTGAAAAAAATACATGGAAGAAAAAATATTTTGATAGGAGCGCCTACTGGCGGAACAAAGACTTTGACTGCTTTTTTGAGTATTTTGAATTACCTTGTTGGGCTGGCTTTGAGGAATGAACTTGATGATAAAGTATATTGTGTTTATGAAAGCCCCCTTAAAGCGCTGAGCAATGATATTTTTGTTAATTTGATAAATCCTTTGAATGAGATAAAAGAACTGGCGGAAGGGGGGGGCTTGAAAATGCAGGAAATTCGGGTTGCTTTGCGCACTGGAGACATTGAAAGCAAAGACAGGCAGAAAATGCTGAAGAAAACGCCCCATATTTTGGTTACGACGCCGGAGACATTGGCTATTGTCCTAACAAGCAGAAAATTTGTTGATAAATTAAAGGCGGTTGAATTTGTTATTGTTGACGAGATACATGCGATGACAAATAAAAGGGGAGTTTATTTGAGCCTGACTTTGGAAAGACTTTGCGCCTTGAGTTTGATTGAGCCTGTGAGAGTCGGTTTGAGTGCTACAATTTCGCCTTTAGAGGAAATTGCGAGGTTTTTGGTTGGAGTCGGAAGAGATTGCTTGATTGCTGATGTTCCTTTGGTTAAGAAAATTGAGATTGAACTAGATTTTCCCGGGAAAAGTATTTTAGAAGCAGAAAGCATGGAGAGCCAGAAAGAACTTTACAGGATTTTAGACAGAATAATTGAGAGTCATAAGACAACTTTGATTTTCACGAACACAAGGAATGCGACAGAGAGGATTGTGCATTATCTCGGGAAGCATTTTCCTGGAAAGTATTCTGGACTGATGGGGGCGCACCACAGCTCGATGAGCAAGGAGAAAAGATTTGAGATTGAGGAGAGATTGAGGAAAGGCGAGTTAAGGGTGGTTGTTAGTTCAACTTCTCTTGAATTGGGAATTGATATAGGGAGTATTGACTTTGTTGTTTTGCTTAGATCACCGAAAGGTTCGGCAAGGGCACTGCAAAGGCTTGGAAGAGCAGGGCATAAACTGCATGATAACCCAAAAGGAATATTTGTTGTTCTTGACAGGGATGATCTTGTTGAATGCGGTGTTTTGATGAAAGAAATGGTTGAAAAAAAGATTGACAAGGCAGAGATACCGAAAAATGCTTTGGACGTGTTGGCTCAGCAGATATATGGGATGGCAATAAGCAAAATTTGGGATGTTGAAGAAATGTTGGGCGGCGAATCCATGGAGACCACAATGATCGGCCGCATCAACGCATCGTTGCTCAAAAATCCCTGGATCGGGCAATTCTTGGAAAGGGATCATTTCGGTCTCGGCCAGGTCAAGGGGTCGGAGCCAAAGGCTATGATCATGCGCATGGAAAAGTACGGTTTGGCCTGCGCCGCGATGGCCGCAGGGGGTGCTCTCTGGATGGGTTGGCGATTTAACCCGGGCCTGCTGGCCGCCGGTTTCGCGATCGGTTTTTTTGTGCCGCATATCAACGCCCGCAAAGACGTTGCCCTAAGGCACAGAAGAGCGTTGATGAATCTGCCCAGTTTCGTCGATTTATTGGCGCTGACCATTGAATCCGGCCTTGATTACCTTAATTCCATGGATAAAATCCTGGGTACCACCTTTAAGAACAAGGGCCCGCTTGAGGAGGAAATTGAAAACGTTTTAAAGCAAATTCAATTGGGCTTTCCGCGGCGCGACGCCTTGCGCAACATGGCCAAGCGCGTGGATGTCCCTGAAATCCGTTCCCTGGTCGGACTATTGATCCAGTCGGATGAATTGGGCACGGGCTTGGTCCAGTTGCTGAGGAATTTTTCCCACGATATGCGCAATCGCCGCACCGGCAAGGCCGAGGAAATGGCGGGCAAGGCGTCGACCAAAATGTTGGGGCCGATGATGATATTTATTTTCCCGGTGATCTTTGCTTTAATTTTAGCGCCTTTCGGGATGTCCCTCGTGAAGGGGGGAGGCATGTCCTTTTAAATGTTGAATATAGGGTTCTCTAGCTCAAAAAAGACGAAAATTCTTGTTTTAATCGTTTCTTTTTGCGGCGCATCCGGGCTTTGGGCCGCTTCGGTCTCAACCGGCCGGGGGACCAAGCTTCATACGCCCGCCAAAGCCACTAGGAAAGAAGAAGCCGCCCTTTTTAAGACTTTGGCCGGCCAGATTACCGGGGTCGGCCTGGTCACCGCCGAAGAAAAAAGAATCATGGGGCAAACCATTGAGAAGGAAAAGAGCTGGATTTTACGCCGCACCATGGAGCAGATTTACGCCAGCGCCTTCGATCTGTACCGCCAGGGCCGCTACCAGGAATCATTGGAAGTCTTAAATCGCATCGTGACGCTCGATCCTTCGTTTGAAAGAGCCAGGGCTCTTCATTCCGCACTGTCCTCTCCGGCCGCAGCCGGGGCTCCGCCGGGCCGGATGGAAAGCCCGAAAAGCGTCCGCGAACTGATCCGTGAAAAATTTTACGAGGCGGTCCAGGTTTATCGCGAAGGAAGGAGAGTGGAGGCGGTGCAAAAATTCGAGGAGGTTTTGGCCTTGGAGCCCAGGCACCGCAAGGCCCAATTTTATATCACCCGCATCAACGGCGAGATCGCGAAGGACTATTTTGAGAAGGGCAAATTTGCCCAGGCGGAAGGGCGCTTGGAAGACGCCTTGGATAATTTTTATACGGCGGTCAGCCTTGACCCCAAAACCTACGCTTTCCTGTCGCGCCAGATTACCGCGGTTGAAGCCGAGGTGCGTTCAAAGAAGCTCCAATTTCACCTCTCTGAAGCTTTAAAGTCGCTGGCTTCGGGAAAGTATTCCAGCGCGCGTTCGCACGCCAGAGACATTTTTCAATTTGATCCGGCCAATACCCGCGCCCAGGAAATCATCAACGAGTCGCTCGAGAGCGAAGCCAAGGAGTATTTCACCAAGGGCGACGCTCACCTGCGCAACAAACAATTCGACAAAGCCGTCGAAGAGTACGAAAAAGTCGTCAAATTGAAACACCGGGCCGATGAGGCCAAGAAAAAAATAGAACTTGCTCAGACGAAGAAGGAAGACGAGGCGCGCCGGACTGAGGAGGCCAAGAAAAAGAAGGAAGACGATGAAAAGGCCAAGACCGAGGCTGAAGAGCGCGCCAAAGCGGCCAGTTCCTCCGAGAAAGAAAAGGGCAAGGTGGTCGGCGGCGCCGCCGGAGCGGGTGGGGCCGAAGGCGGCGCTCCCGCAGCCGTGACCGAGGAGGCTCGCCGGGCCGCCGAATCGCATTATCAACAGGCCATGGTTTTTTATCAGTCGAACGATTTGCAGCGCGCGTTGGCCGAGCTCAACCTTGCTTTGAAATTCGATCCCAATAATCAGCAGGCTTACGCCACCAAACGCATGATCGAACAAAAGCTGGCGAAGTGAGAATTATTCCTAAGTGGACCATTCTTTTTCTCTTCACCGGAGGGTATGTCTTTTTGCTGGCCGGTATTTTTTACAACAATCTGTTTCGGTGGTTCTTTGATGAAAAACTCAAACAGGAAATCGTGGCGCTTCTCTACGTCAATCAGAACCGTTTCGTTTCAGGTTTCCTTTCTTCGCCCCGCGTGGTGACCATCGAAGAAGTCGATACCATGCAAAATTTTCTTAAAGACCCCCGCGTCGTTGATGCCTTGGTGATCAATAAATACGGCCAAATTCGCTGGTCCAAGGATGCGCAACTGTTCGGCAAAAGAATCGAGGAGTATCAATCGATTCATCCTCTGCCCACGGACGCCATCGCCCGGTCTTATGTCACCAAGTCGCCCAAGGTTTTGCCCTTCGAGCTGGAGGGCCGCAGTTTTTACGAGGTGACCGTTCCCTTAATGAGCCAGGGGGATATGCGCGGCGTCGTGTCCATCCAGGTTTCTCGCGAAGAGACCAAAGAGACATTGGCTCAGGGTATGCAGCGTTTTTATCTCGGCGGCGCCGGCGTGGTGGCTATTTTTTTGGCGACCGGCGTTTTTTTTCTCTATAAGTCCGTTGCGGGGCCTATCAAAGAGACGAAGGAAATCGTCGATTCTCTTTCCATCACCCAGCCGGCTTGGCCTTCGAAAGAGATGCGTTCCGACGAAATCGGGGATTTGCATAAGTCGCTTTCCGCTTTTTTCGATAAATTGCGGGCCGCGGTATCGCGTTATGAGAAGGATCGCCGGGACGTCGGGGAGCTCGAACGCGCGCGTTGGGAGCAGATTTTGAAGGTTTTGGTGCGCACCGGCGGCGCCATCGTCCTGGACGGGGATAATTATGTGATGGCCAGCCACAACCTGGCCCATTTTGCGGTTAAGGCGCCTCAAATCGCGATGCGCGCCACTCCCAAAATTCTTCCGGGCGCTCTCGGGCCGACGGCGGAGAAAGCCGGCGGGCCGCAGGCTGCGGCGCAGACAACGGCCCGGCTGCATCTGTTGGATTTCATCACCAGCGCGGAGCTTTTACAATTGATCAATAAGGCGCTGGAGAGGCCCGGGCATTTCAGCGAAGGCGCGGTTTTGGTGGATGCGCAGCCCTTTAGCGCGCGGGTGATCACGATTTCCGCGGGACAGCCGCAGGATCAGCGAACGCTTGTTTGGCTGGAATCCCAAACGAAGGTCAGCGCTTAAATAATATGTCGTATTGTCGTTGGAGGTTGTCATGCAAGTTGAACTGAAGAAAGTTCAGGTGCTCTCGCTGGTGATGTCCGCTTTGCCCGTTCTGCTCTTGATTGTGGGCATTGTCGGCGGGTTGTTTACGTTCATTTTCTTTCCTGACCCGGCCATCGCCGATCGTCTGCCCCAGGTCTATCAGAAAAACGTGGCCGCGGCCGTCTTCGCATTGGCCTATTCGTTGGCCACGGTTCTTTTTTTGGTGGTCGTGGCGCTTCTTTACAATATCCTGGTGTCCCTGGGTTTGCCGGGCGTCAAAGTCGTGCTTTCTTCCGAACAAGAACGCGATGCCTAAGCTCAAAAAAAGCGCCGCCTGCGTTCTGGCCCTGGCTTTCGGCGCAGGGGCGGCGTTATTGGATGCGGCTCAGATGCGCCTTGATTTTATCCCGACGCAGATGGAATCCTGGCATAACTTCGTCATTGCGGATCGGCTGGTCGCCTCGGTTTTTTCAGGATCGAAGCTTTCCGTGGAACCCCGCCTTCCTAAGGACATGAGCAAGCTCTCTAAAGATCGCCAGGATGAGTTGAAAGTCCATCTATGGCTATTTGCCCGCTCGCCGGAGCTTTATGAGCGTTATTTGCGTCTCGTTTCCCTTTCGCCTACCGGGCTGTCCTGGAAGGAAGTTGTCGGAATGTTGGGATTCGACGCCGAAGAAATCACCAAAGCCGTCGAAGGGGAAAAGGGGGAAGCGTTGGTTAGTTCGGCCAAGCCCGTGGGCCAAGACGGCGCGAAGTTATGGATCGGCGAGCAAGGCCTTTCCGTGGGTTTTGATTTGACCGCCATGGCCCAGTCCATCAACGAGCGTTTGCCCGCCGGCGAGCGCGTGGAGATCAAAGCTGAACGCGCTCCTGCGGCGGATAAGCCCAAGGTTGAGGTCGTGGTTATCAACGGGGAAAAATACGCTTCCTGGGCGAAAATCGAACCGCAGGCTTTAGACGGCATCAAGCGCCTGCCTTTTGATCTTCAAATCAAGGAGATGGATGCGTCATCGTCCGGCGCGCGCGCTATTTTGGAAGAAACCGGCGTCACCCTCGTTCCCGCTGTTTTATTCAAGCCCTTAAACGGCGCGGCCAATAAAAGTTTGGATGATTTCGCCCAGCGCGGCGCGATTGAGAAAAAAGGCAAAAAGGGCGGCTGGTATTTCGTGCCCAGCCTTTCTTCTTCCGGTGTTTTTTGGGCCAAGAAAGAATCCAAATCGAAAAATCTCGATCTTTTCATCATGAGCCAATGCCCTTACGGCGTGGCCGCTCAACGGGCCGTTTTAAGCGCGGAAAAAGACGGGAAATTCCCCAAGGACGTGCAGCTTTCTTACCGCTACATCGTGGATAAAGAGGGACAGAGCCCGGAAGGCACGCCGATCTTCCGAAGCTTGCACGGCGATGGGGAATTGGAGGAAAATATCCGCCAAATGGTGCTTCAGCGCCATATGCCGGACAAGCTCAATTGTTATTTGGGCAAACGTTTGGAGAATATCAATTCTTCTCTTTGGAGCGATGTTCTTGAATCCTGCGGCGTGGATATGGCGAAGTTCAAGCAGTTGTATAAGGAAAATTCAGCCGAGCTTGTGGAGTCCGATTACAAACTGGTTGAATCGCTCGGCGTCCGGTCCTCGCCGACATTTATTTGGCGCGGCCGCTACGCTTTGACGGGGTTGGGGAGTTTGCACAACGTTGAAGAATTTAAAGACGTGGATTTTAAAAGCGCATCATCCGGAGGCACGCCTGCGGGGAAATGCCAATAAATCAGGCGTGGAGGGGTAAGGGTCCGGGCTAGGCGCCCCGCTCTTGCCCTTTTCATGCGCGTCTCCAGCCTTTTCGTCCGAACCTCCCTCCTGCTTTTAGTCTTGGCTTTAGTACCGACCTTCATGATCGGATTGATACAAATGCGCATCGTGCAGGGAGCGCTGGAGAAAGATTTCGAAGAGGTCAAATCCCGTTTGGCCGAACGAACGGCAAAAAGCGCCACGGATTTCATCAAAAGCGTCACCGGCCTCTTGGCCACGATCGGGGAACTTGACGAAATTTCAAGTTTTAAAAAAGACGATTATATCGGCGTGGTCCGGCGCGTCCTGGAGAGCCATCCGGTCATCGCGGAGCTGGATATTTTCGACGCCAAGGGCCGTTGGGTTTACGGCATGGAGCGCGTTCCCGGCTCGATTCCTTCGGAGGAGCGTCCGGCCGAGCTCCTGCCCTATGTGCAGGAAACTCTACAGCAATTGAATCACTTCCGGGGCAATATCGTGCGCGTTTCAGGGTACCCCGGCGTGGAACTTTTGGTGCCGATCCGGCGGCGCTCCGATCGCGTCATTATCGGGTATTTGCGCAGCATCGTCAGCTTGTTGGCTTTGTCGGAAAGCCTGGCTGAAACGAGAATCGGAAAGACCATGGAGTTGTTCATCGTCGACTACAAAAACAGGCTCATCGCGCATTCCAATTACAAAGAAATGTTCCGTCAAGGCGGCCCAGGCGTTATCGATCCGGTTTTAACCGACATGGTCGGTAAAATGGGCGCTTATCAGAACTGGACCGGGCGCTTGGAGCTTAAAGACAAGCGCGATATCGTGATCGCGCTGCATAAAATCGAGGACCAGCCCTGGATCGCGGGCAGTCTTCAGGAGCGCTGGGAAGCCTTCGTGGTCATGATCGAGATGAGGCAGAAGCTCGCCGAAGTGATTATCGCCGGAACCGTGGCCTTGCTGTTTTTTGCCCTCCTCTTTGCCAGCCGCATCAGCTCTCCGGTGCGTTCGCTTACGCGCGCGGTGCGTCAAATCGTGGCGTCGGATTTCACTCAGCCGGTCACGGAGCCGTTGCCCAAGCCCGCCAATGAAATCGGCGAATTGGCTCAGGCTTTTGAAACCATGAGCCGCGTGCTGGCGAACCGCACCCAGGAGCTGATGCGCGTTCAGGATGAGCTGAAACGCTTCAACGTGGAACTCGAGGCCCGGGTGGATGCCCGCACCAAGGAGTTGAAGGCGACTCAAGAGGAGTTGATCAAGCAGGAGCGCTTGGCCGCCATCGGGCAAATGGCTTCCGTGGTGGGCCATGAGCTGAGGAACCCTCTCTCCGTCATCAACAATTCCATTTATGTCATCAAGAGCCGCATGGGCGTGGAGGCGCAGGTGGCTTCTTCCGCCGAAGGGGCCGCAGCAGGAGCCGCGCCGGGCATGGATTCGAAAATTGTCCGCCATGTATCCATCATCGAAGGGGAGCTTCAGGTCGCCAATCAAATTATTTCCGAAATCTTGACCTTTGCCCGGACCCGCGAGATTCAGCCCAGAGACGTCGAGCTCCATGAGTTTTTGGAGGAAGTGTTAAACCGTTTGCAGATTCCGGAAAAAATTTCTTTGGAACGCCTCTACGCCCAGCAACCTATTTCATTGAAAATGGATCCCGATGAAGTCCGCCAGGTGGTGCGCAACTTAATCGGCAACGCTTTCGACGCCATGCCCAACGGCGGCCGGCTGACCGTGGGAACCCAGACGCGAGAAGGATATGCTGTTTTATCTATTTCGGACACGGGAACCGGCATTTCTCCGGAAAACGTGGCCAAGATTTTTACGCCTTTTTTCACCACGAAATCAAAAGGCACGGGGTTGGGCTTGTCCGTGGTCAAAAAAGTGATGGACAGGCACAACGCCGAGGTGTCGGTGGACAGCGCCATCGGCAAAGGCACGACGTTTCACATGAAGTTTCCCGTGGGGTAAAACAAATGAGCGCCAATGGAATAAAGGTTTTGATTATCGACGACGACTCCAAACACCGGGAGTCCTTAGGCGACGTGGTGGACAGTTTTGGTTATGCGGTCGACTCCGCCGGCAATTTCGACGATGCCAAGGCCAAAATTCAGACCGCCGGCCCTTTCCAACTGGTGCTCTTGGATTATATGTTCGGTCCCAATCAGAAGACCGGTTTGGATGCTTTGGGCGAATTGCGTACGCTGTTGCCGGTCGATCAGGTGCCGATTTTGCTTATGACCGGGTATGCGTCCCTTGAGGTCGCGGTTCGGGCCTTGCGCCAGGGCCTTTCCGACTTTTTGATCAAACCCATCGATCCTATTTATTTGAAGCATACGCTTGAGAAAAATTTGGAAAAGTCGCGTCTGATTCAGGAGAACCAGCGCTTGTTCAAAGAGCTTCAGGTCAAAAACGATGAGCTGGCGCGGCTCAGCGACTTGAAAAGCAAATTCCTTTCTTTTTGCGCGCACGATTTGTCGAACACCGTTTCTTCATCCACCATGGCCAGCGATCTTCTCTTAAGCGAGTTTTCTTCGGTTACGGCCGCTCCTCAGGTCAAGCGTCTCCTTGAGCTTCTGGCCGATTCCCTGTCGCAAACTCAGCGCCTGATCGGCGATTTGGTGGACTGGTCTTCCATCGAGAAGGGAAAATTCCATATCGATCAAGTTAAAACTACGGTCGCCGAGTTGATGAAAGCGCCGGTGTTTATTTTCCTTGCTGAGAAGGCGAAAAATAAAGGGGTGTCGGTTAAAATTGATTGGCAAGCGGACAAGGCTTTGGAATTTACGGCCGACGCCAAGCGCCTCATCCAGGTCGTCACCAATCTTTTGGAAAACGGCCTCAGGTACACGCCTTCGGGCGGCACGCTGGGTTTCCGGCTTGAACGCAAGCCCGACGGGATGCTGGCTTTCGAGGTGTCCGATTCAGGCGAAGGCATCGATCCTGAGGATTTGCCTCATCTTTTTGAGAGTTTTTACCAGGGGAAAGACCCAAAAAAGCAACGGGGGCGCCTGGGCTTGGGTTTGTCCATCGCCAAAGAGATCATCGAGGGCCACGGCGGAACCATCGAAGCCCGATCCGAAGGGCATGGTAAAGGCACCTCTTTTTCATTTAAAATACCTTTGGCCTAGATTTGTCAATAGCGTTATAAGGAGAAAACAATGCCCGAGCCAAAGTCCGACAAAAAAATCCGCGTGCTGATTTGCGACGATCAAACTCTTTTTCGCGAGGGCTTGAGGGACGTTTTGGACGGGGAGAAGGGCATTGAAATCATCGGCGAAGCGGCCAACGGCCATGAAGCCGTGGCCATGGCCAAAAAGCTTCAGCCCGACGTTGTCTTAATGGACATTCGTTTGCCGGAACTTGACGGCATTTCGGCGACCCGCGTCGTCAGGAAAGACTGCCCTAAGACCAATGTCGTCATCCTCTCCTCTTATGAGGACGAGGCCCATGTGTTGGAAGCCATCCAAGCCGGCGCCAACGGCTACTTGTCCAAAATGCTGCCGGCCAGGGAATTGGTCAATGCGATCAAGACCTTCTCCCAGGAGGGCGTGCTCATCCCTCAACCCATTATGGGCAAACTGATGGAGGGCATCCGTAAAATTTCATCCGCTCAGCTCGAGGCTTCGCTCATCAATCTCACTAAAACCGAGCTGGCGATCTTGGCCATGGTGGGCCGAGGGTTCTCCAATGACGAGATTTCCAAAAGGCTCGAATCCTCGGTTAAAACCGTCAAGAACCATTTAAACCGTATCTTCCAGAAGCTCAATGTCAAAAACCGCACCGAAGCGGTGTTAAAGGGCATTGATCTTGGCCTCATCACGCCCGAAACCGAAGACCGCAACCCTTAATACTCCAGGTCATTGCGAGCCCCGGGCGACTGCTGGGGACCCGCCTCTGCCGGTGCAGTTCCGCCTCAGGCGGACCGGCGTACCCGAAGCTCTGCGAAGGGTGCAAGGCGGGCCAGCGTACTCGTAGCTCTGCGAATGAGTAGCAATCTCATTGAAGTTGCTTGCCTCTGGCATTGATCGCCTTTTTCCCTTATCCTTAAGTTAGACGGTTGATCCGTCTCAATAAAATGTCAGCTCTCAGGCGATTCATTTGGCGCCGGACCGGCGGGCGTTCGGATAAAGGCCAGGCAACGACGGAAATGGTTCTTTTGGTCCCGCTTTTTCTTATTTTTGCCATCGGCATCACCAAAATTTTCGCCTTATCCGTGATGATTCAGAAAATGGAATTGGCCATGTATTATGCCGGCCGCCGTTGGATGCTTGAATCTCATAAAAACGCCGCCTTCAATCAATGGGATATGACCACCTTAAGAAAGGACATCGAGAATTACATCGCTTTTTACATGGGGATCGGAGATGAATTCAAGGAAAAGATTCTAGGCATCAGGAGAGAAGATATTCGTTTGAATATCGAACCGACCATCATTTACGCGGTGTTGACCCTGCGCGTGCGCGCCAAGGGTCTCATTCCTTTTATGCCTGAAAAAGAGCTGGAGTGGGAAATCATCAAATACGTGCCCACCCGCGACCGGCCCATTCGCTGGAATATCCCCAGCGTGGCCGTGGAGGAGTAGTAGAATAACGGAGACAACCCCCATGGACAATCGCCCTCCGATCAAATCGAAATTCCAAGACCCCAACTTTCGTTCAGAGTGGGAGCGTCAGCAAAAAATGAAGCGCAGCAAGATGAAGCTTTGGTTTCGCAAAAATTGGGTCTATGTGGTCGCGATCGCCGGCCTCATCTTTTGCTTCATCCTGCCTATCTATTATTTGAATACGTTGAACCCGGAAACCAAGAGTTTTATCCTGGGCGTTAATTTCGGCTCTTTGCCCATTTACATCATTCAAACGCTCATTTTTGTGGGCTTCCTTTATTGGCTCAATTACGGCGGCGGTCCTTCGCGCATGCGCCGCACCAATATCGAACTGGAGATGGACGCCAAGGTGCGCTTCTCCGATGTGATCGGCTTGGTTGAGGCCAAACGCGAGGCATTGGAAGTCGTGCATCTGTTAAAAGACCGCGCGCGCGTCAAGAAAATCGGCGGCCGCATCGTTAAGGGTCTTTTGATGATCGGCCCTCCGGGTTGCGGAAAAACTCTGTTGGCCAAGGCCATTGCGACGGAGGCCGGCCTTCCTTTTCTTGCGGCCTCGGGTTCGGAGTTCGTCGAGATTTTTGTGGGCGTTGGCGCCTCCCGCGTCAGGAAGCTTTTTAAGGAAGCCAAGCTGCATGCCGACGCTTACGGCGGAGCCATTGTTTTTTTAGATGAGCTTGATGTGATCGGCCGCCAGCGCGTGCAATACGACGCTTTCGGCGGAGGGCAGGAATTAAACTCCACCATCAATCAGCTTCTGACGGCCATGGATGGGATCGAGCCTAACGCCAATGTGGTCGTTATCGGCGCCACCAATGTGGCCGAAGGCGCGCTTGACCCGGCTCTCTTGAGGCCAGGGCGCTTCGACCGGAAAATTTTCGTTGACCGGCCGAATTTGGAAGAGCGAAGGGAAATTTTTGATTACTACTTAAAGAAAGTTCAGTTTGACGAGACCATTGATGTCGGCCGTCTGGCCAGGAAAGCGGTTTATAAAACACCGGCTGAAATCCAAAACATTATCCAAGAAGCCGCTTTAATCGCCGCCAGAAACTCCGCGGACAAGATCAGCTACAAGGAAATTTCTCAGGCCATCGAGCGCATCGAGCTGGGCGTGGCCCATCACTTGAACTTGACGCCACAGGAGAAAGAGCGCGTCGCCTTTCACGAGGCCGGGCACTTGGTTGTTCTTTACCTGCATCATCCTACGGATGAGGTGTTCAAGGCATCCATTATCTCCAGGGGCGGCACTTTGGGCGTCGTCCATCATCAGCCCAGAGAGGAACTTTACACCAAAAGCAAAGATGAGCTTTACGCCACGGTCAAGGTCGCGATGGCCGGCTACGTCGCCGAAAAAATGCGCTTCAAGGTGACTTCCTCCGGCGTGTCCCATGATTTTAAAAATGCCATGGCCGTCGCCCATGACATGGTTTGGCGCTACGGCATGTCCTCCGACGGCTTGATCGGGGATTTCAGCATGCTCTTGGGCGGCAGTTCGTCTTTTTCCGCGCCCCTTTCCGAGGCCTTTAAGGAGAAGCTCAATATCGAAACCCAGCAAATCCTCAATCGTGCCGAAAAAGAGGTGACCGAAATTTTAAAAGCCGAAGAGAAAATTTTGGAACGCTTCGCCAATGAGCTGATCGCCAAGGAAGAGCTCGAATACGATGAAATCGACGCCATCTTCCACGAATACGGCAGAAAACCCATCTACCGCGCCGGCGCGTAATCCCTACCAATGGAAAATTTGCCGTTTCAGGAAATGATCGTAAAAGGGCTCGATGACTTGCAGTCATCAGCCCGGCCCACGATACCCGCTTTATTGGTTTCCATCGGCGCTCCAAAACTTCGTTCTCTCGGCTTTAGGCCCGCGCGCGTCATTGCGGATCCGGAAATGAAACTTTATGAACTGCTTAGCCGCGAGCATCCGGGGGAATCCGTCCATTCGTTTTACAATTCCTTGATTCGCCGCCTGGTGAGTTTTGAGCGTGCCGCCTCATGCGGGAAGCCACAAACCTAGCCCGTCTGCGCCGATTGATGGAATTTTTAGGCGGCCGCTGCCGCGAGGCCGTGGATATTTATTTGGTTGGCGGCGCCACGGCAGTATTGAAGGGCTGGCGTTCTTTAACGGTGGACGTGGATTTCAGAATGATCCCCGACAGCGATGCTTTGCTGCGGGAGCTGCCTCAAGCCAAGGATAAGCTTAATATCAATATCGAGTTGGCCAGCCCTGCTGATTTTCTTCCGGAACTTCCCGGCTGGAAAGACAGGAGCATTTTTGTCGAAGAACTGGGCCGTTTGCGCTTTTATCATTACGACCCCTATTCGCAAGTGCTGGCCAAGATAGAGCGCGGCCATGACAAGGACCTTCAAGACGTGGAAAATTTTTTTAAAAGCGGCTTGGTGGAGCCGGATCAATTAATGGAGCTGTTCATTGCGATTGAGAGCCGGCTTTATCGATTTCCAGCTATTGACGCCAAATCATTTAGAAAAGCTGTTGAACAAACTGTTTCAAAATTTAAAGAAAAATAATTTCTGTTGATCAAATTCTGGCTTCCTTAAAAGCATGATTCCAAATTTTTTCTTGAAATAACCTTTCCATCCCACGCTTACGTTTTTAAAAGCAAACCCTTGATGTTTTGTTAATTTGCCTTTAACCTATTGAGTGACATCGAGATGTCTTTACGCGTTGCAGCTCATAATCTTTGGCAGAAACTTTCGTTGGGTTCGGTTTCCGCTAAGTTTTTTTCCGAACCGCCGACGGTAGATACTGTTTATAAGCTGATCGGCGCACTCTTTTCCCAACGGCCGGGAGATATTCGATCTATAAACAATGGGAGTGTCAGCCGAGTTTTTATTGTTCATATGCCAAAGGGAAAGGACTTGATCGTTAAGATCAACAGAGAAAGCGAATTCAAGGAGTATTTAAAAGAGAAATGGTGCATGGAAAGAATCGCAAAGATCGGTTTGCCTGTTCCCAAAATACATACCGTCGGGAAAGATATTATTCCTTTCGCTTATTCCATCCAGCAGCGCATCGACGGCATACCTGCCAATCAATTTCATGGAGATAGGCAGAAAATTTGGCGACAGATCGGCAAATGTGCAGCCGCAATTAATTTTTTGCCAACCGGAGGTTATGGAAGATGGATGGGCGATTTCTCTTCGGGGCAGTGGGCCTGCCGGACCTGGGGGGAGTATATTCAGCCGATGATAGACCGAATTTTTCATTCACGATCTTTTTGGATCGAAGAGTTTGTCGCTCAAGAAAACTTGAAAAACATGAGATTTATTTTCGAAAAAATGAAAGATTGGAAATTCAGCCCCACCCTCTGTCATGGGAATTTCGCCATGAGCAATATTTTGGTGGATTCTCTTGGGGATATTACGGGCATTCTTGACTGGGGCAACGCGGCTTCTCATCGAGCGCCATACTATGAGTTGGCCACCGCTTTTTTTTGGATGAATCGTGAGGAGCAGGAAAGTTTTCTGATGGGGTACGGCTTGAATTGGTCGCAATATGAAGACATAAAAAATGATGTCGAGGCCTTGCAGCTATTGGAAATGTTGGATCTCGCGAGATGGTCAACTGAGCACGACAATGAGAATCAAAAGAATTTGGAAAAAATAAGAAAGCAGCTCAAGCCTTTGATTCTTAGATTGGGGGAACAAATTTTCGCCCATCGACGCTATCCGAGCGTAAGAGGAAAAATTAGGGATGTTATTCAAGCGGCAATAGACACGCCGCATTCTTCTTTGACCTATTTAGAGAACAATCGAACATCGAATAGATATCAATCAGTTCAGCTTGATGAAGATTGGATCAAGGGTTACAGAACTTCACGGGCCGATATTTTGGACAAAATCCCCTTTAAGGGGAAAAAAGTTCTTGATCTTGGGTCTAATCTGGGGGAGCTGAGTCGAGGAGCCAGGCGTAGGGGCGCTCTTTTTGTCGATGGTTTTGAGTATGACCCATTTTTTATTGAGACGGCTAATTTGATCAATGCCTATCTCGGCGCCACCAGAGTTTCTTTTTATAAACGCGATATTACTGATCCGGGCGTCTATGCGGAAAAGTACGATTTAGTTTTAGCCTTTGCTGTTTTTGACTACATAAAAAAAATTCTTCCTGAAATCAGCCGAATAACATCCGAAATGTTGGTGCTTGAAACCCATGTTCTCAAGAACGATTTGGACAAGTCTTATTTGGATCGATTGTCTCCGCACTTTAAATATCGCCAGCTTATTGGCTATGTGCCTGAGAATGCCGACGGAGGAAGCGGCAAACGGGCTGTTTTGGCGTTTGCCAACAACAGAAAGCGCTTGAGTGAGCTTAATTTATGAATCCAGAAAAAGGTTTAACTTTTTCTGTAATTATTCCGTGTTATAACCAGGGTCGTTTCTTAATGGATGCGCTAGAAAGCCTTGCCGTGCAGACACGGATTCCGGACGAGGTTGTTGTGGTCAACGGGGGTTCGGATGACGCGGAAACGAATGGGTTATGCCATGCGTTGCCTCACTTTCATTTTCCGTTCAGGCTTAAAATTATTATTCAAGGCAACTTTGGCGTCGGAGCGGATCGAAACGCCGGAATCAAGCATTCTGCGGGGGAGGTCATCGTTACTTTAGATGCCGATGATAAGTTGCCGGTTGACGCTTTGGAGACCTTTGAACGATTATTATTGAAAAATCCCCTGGTAGATATTATTAGTCTGGACATTCAGCGTTTTGGGTTGGCGAAGAATCGGCATATCTATATGCCTTTTAATCCATGGTTGATGCTCCAGGTGAATCTTCTGGATCCGTTCGTGATCAGGCGAAAGGTCTTTGAGGCGGGTCACTGGTACGATGAGAAATATCCTAGAGATATTCCGGCGGAGGATTGGGAGTTCGGTATTAGGGCCTGCGTTTTAGGCCCCTTTCTTCCCATGCAATCGAGTGTGTGCCGTTTTTATCGCAAGCATGGCTATAGTCTTTGGAGTTATAGTCCATGGGAAAAAGAATACGGGCATATTCGAGAATTTATGCATCGGTATCTTGCAGCGAAGAAGCTTCTCGGCGATGAGTCGGAAATGCGGATGAGAACGCTTCATGCGCCGACGCATATATGGGCGAGGTCCGATCCCAAGGCGCCATTTGAAAATATCAGCGACATTAGAGTGATTGATATTAAAAAATTGAAAACGAGCTTAGAAAAAGATCATATTTCCCGTTTTGTCTGGCTTGGAGATTTTGGAAGGGCAGGATTGCCGCAGCTCATGCTCAATGCTCAAAACAAGACATTCTGCGACGGGGAGGCGGCGATACTCGTGTTTGTCGACGAGCAAGGACAACATGCGCAAGGAGTTATGTTGGATCGACTGGCCATTCTTAGGCTGACGGACCATGGAAGCGCCGGTTCCGATGGTTTTGTTTCTCCCGATGTCTCCGTTCGGCAGATTTTTTTGGCACCTTCGACGGCTTCCTGGCGGACCAAAGTCGTGACTTATGATGCCCTGCATCCTAATCTCAAAAATAAGGTTAAAGTCTGGCTTGAACCCGTGAGACATTCGGCCTGTCTTCCGAAAAACATGATTTGCGATGAACGCGTGCGTCAAGCCGTCGGCTATTATTTTAAGAGGCCGATTTCCGTCAATATTTTCGGCAGGCACAATACCGTCCAAACCCTGGTCATTGTTATGCGTTGGTTGCATGTAACAGGAGCGGATTACAGCGTTAGAACCCTGCTCGAGAGGGGCGATCTAAGATCGCGTTTTGAGCGCATTATCATTCTTACTCTTGAGGAATCGCAGCATGATGCCCAAGACTTTTTCAGGCCGTTTGTTGATGATATCGTTCACCTGGGTCATCTTTGGCGAGACAGACAAGCCAAGAATGATGCTGTTTTTGGCATTTTAAAAACATTGCAGCCTGACTGCATTTTGTTGAGCCACGCAAGCGAAATTTTTGATTTGTTGTCCAAGCTCAAACGCGCAATGCCGGCCCTTCGCATCGTGGCCCAAGCGCATTGTTTTTGGCCGGAACTATCCAAAACAATATATACCGGCGGTGGTCCTAAAATGATCGCCAAATGCGCCAATGTTTTGGATCGCGTCGCCGCTCATTCGCGTATTTTAACAACACGCATGATCGAGGAGCTTTATTTCCCGCGGTCTAAGATTAAAACTGTTTTTCACGGCGTTGATCAGAGACGTTTCGATCCGCGCCTCCACCAATCCCGGCGTAACCCAAAAACGGTGCTGTGGTGCGCCCGGATGGATTGGCAGAAGGACCCTCTGCTGGCCTTGCGCGTGGCCATTGATTTTTTAAGGAGACGCCCCGAGAAGCGGGCGGTATTTAAATTTGCCGGAGATGGCCCAGGCCGCCCGGCATTTGAGAAGGAACTCCGAAGACTTCAGGTTTCTGAGCCGGAGATTGCCCAAAAGATAAGTTACATCGGCCTAACCCATAAGGTAGACAAGCTGTTGCAGAAATCATCGGTCATTTATTTGACAAGTCGCTACGAGGGAGTTCCTTTATTCGTCATTGAGGCTATGAGCTGTGGAATTCCCGTTGTGGCTCCTACGGAAAATAGTTTTATTGAAGAGATGGAGCCTTATGGGTGGCTGCATAAAGTCGCCGATCGTCAGGACATCGGAACCTATATTTGTGGAATTGATATGGCCTTGGAGCTTGAAATTCCTATCGTTGAGAGTCCTCCCAAGGAGCTTGGCGCCGAGAGATACGCCCGGGAAATGACGGAGTGGCTTTTTGGGGATATGCCTGTTATTAATAAAATGGGAAGCGCTGAGTATGGAAAAAAACATCAATACCAAGCAGGTTTACAGCAAAGACCTTAATGGCTCCAGGCCTAAGCGTGTGGAGCGTGTTGTTCGGGAGATTAAACCGGACGTTATTTCTGCCGTGCAACAAGTAGAGTATTTGAAAAAACAGATTGACCTGGTGCGTTTGACTTTAAAACGCAGTGAAATGTTTGCCCAGCAGTTCGCGGATGAGTGCCAGAGGCTTCGGGAAGAAAATCAGGAGTTACGCGGGGGGTTGGCTGGAATGCAACCTGTTCGTAAGCCACCTATTGGACTTTTTGTCTTGTATCTGGCATTGGGTCTTTATCTGGGCATGATTGTTTATCTCATTCCCAAGTTTTGGCCATTTGCGCCTTTGACTTTTCTTGTTTTGGCTTTGTCATTGACGTTTCTTATCGTAAGAAGGCGACGTTAAATCGCTGCGGGGACCCCTCTGGTGATCGGGCTGATTTGCCGGTAAGATTAATACGGATGAATTCACGCGGGCAGATTCTTGTTCCTTCTCTTTTTATATTCCCCGGTTTGTTTTTGTTCGCTATTTTGATCTTTGAGGTGGCGAAGCTCTCCCAGCAGAAAATCCTGATGCAATTCGCCATGGACACCTCGGCTTTTATGGAAGCCTCTCAATTGTCCGACGCGGCGAATCGTTTCGCCTACCTTAATTCTCCTTGGCCGACCCGGGTTTTCCAGGCCAAGGGAGAGGATTTTGAGCTGGTTTCCTGGCCGACGCCGGGCGGGGGCACGACCGGCAAAGACCCTTCTTTGCTCTGGTATTTTTTGTTGAAAAACGGCGTTTATCCGGGAAGTCTTCCCGCAAGCGAAGCCTTCACAAGTCTGAGCGCCAATGAGGATCCGGCTGAGCTTGGCGTCAATGACCCTTGGCAGGGGCAATTTTGCATCGGCGGCCAACCTGCGGCCGACGGCGATGAGTTCACGACGGCGCGCTGCGGATTAAATTTGGGCAATCCTCCCAAGGATTTGGGAACATGGGTGTTGTTCACCAAGGGGGATTTGGACAAGTCCCCCGGCGGCTTAAGCGGCATTTTAAAGCAGGAGGACGCGGAACAGGTTTATGCCATGGTCGGCGAGGTTTACGGATATTTTCATTCTTTGGCCACCATGGTCCGTCTTGTTTATATGAAGCTCAATAAAGTTTTTTTCAAAAAGACTTTTTGGCTGAATACCGGTTTTAATCCCTCCGATGAAACGGCGCCGCCGCATCTTTTGGTGACGGAGCATTGCACTTCAAAAGTGACGTCTTATTTCACGAAAATGATTTCGGGGCCTTTAACTGATATCCCGGATACGAGACGCTGGGAGCCGACCCCCATCACCTTCGGCGGGCAAAGCCGCTGCGATGGGGGCTCGGGCATTTGGCAGTTATCCACCGTGCGGGAACTTTCCAATGGGTCTCATATTTTGACCTTCGGCAAGCATTATTACACCGGCCCGGAAAATCATTTCGGCATTGATTATCGCGACCTTTTTGACGGCGAGAATCCTTTCGTTACTGCTTCAGCCGAAGTTTCCGGCGGCCGTATTTGGCCTCAGCCGAAACCTTCTTTTCAGGTGCGCCTGAGGCCGTGAGTATGATGGGCTCTCGGCAGGCGTTTTTTTGATTTCGTAACTTCAACGGGGCTTTTCGTAACTCACTTGACTGCACCCCTGGCAAAACATAGCGCCCCCTGGTACTATTAAGATAATTAGAGGCAATGAACTTTGATATTCGGGACAAAAAAAAGCTCTTTTTATTGCTGCTTTTACTCGGCGGCGCCGGCAGCACGAGCGTTTTCGTTATTTTTAAAACAGGCGATGTGGAGTTTCCGGGCGCGGGTAGCGCAGGCTCCGGCGGCAATATGAACAAAATATTCGAGCGCACGGCCATGGTGCAAGACAACGGCAAGGATATGCTGCCGGCTGAATTGGCCGCCCGAAGCGGGTTTAAAACAGAAACCGCCAGAGGCGGCGTGCCCGGAGATTCCGGTTCCACCGAAGCGCCGATTCAGCAGGCGGCTGCGCCGCCCTTCGGCGGCAATCCTTTGGACATGGTCAATAAATCGCGAGCGGGGCTAGACAGCATTATGGGCGGTTTTGCTCAGGGAGCGGCAGGGTCGGCAGGCCCCGGGGGGGCATCGGGTTTTTCGCAGCAGGCTTCGGGCGCCGGGCGGGGTTCATCGGGGAAGGGAGGGGGCGATGACTCAACGGAACCTCTTTCTTCCGGAGATCAAATGGAAGCAGGGGCCCAGGGAAAAGCGGGAACACAAATCGCTTCTGGCCGTCAACTGAAATCCGGGCCGGTGGCCAGAATGGGCAAGGTAGAATCAGGCGCCAAAAAAGCCGCGGGGGGACCGTTGGGTGGCTCAAGAAAAAAGGTTATCGAAGCGAGCGCAGGCGCTCAGCAAAGTAAATTTGGCGTGACCATGCTGGAAAACTTGAGGGGCCGCGTGGACTACAGCGCTCAAAGCGTTGCCGCGGTAAACGGAGAGGTTTTGGTGGATGGAGTTAAAGGCGTTCAAGATAGAACTTTCGGCGAAACAACGGGATCCCTGGAGACAGTGGGTGACGGCGATGCCGGTAGCGCTGCCGGCAATCTGGGCAATACATTCGTGGGATTGCAGGATAATCCCGATACCGGTCTTAATGAAGCGGCTGATACGGCTGGTTTGGATAGTCGCTTTGGCTGGACTTTTACTTGGGAGCCGACTCTTAAAAGGCATGCCAACGGCGATGTGGGAAAAGATTATGTGAAAACCCGTTGGGATAGTTGGGTGCAAAGCAACCCGCTTCAATATGGAGCCTTGGGAGCGACCAGGCAAAATACGGACAGAATTATTCAGGTTTGGGGATCTGATACCGACTGGTGGGAGGACGCTTTGGCCGATGTCGCTACTTGGTTGGGTATCGCAGATGAAAGAGCGTTTACCGCTGATCTCAAAGTGACGCTAATTCCGCCGTCAAACTTAAATATAGCATCACCGATTATTCTTAACGATTGTTTAGAAACGCAAAGCGCTCCGTTGCCCTTCGTTTTGCCGAAATTCGTTCCCCTCTGCATTGATTGCCGCCATCATCCCGGATATGAGACTGCTATCCCTAGCGGCCAGGATCCTCTTAATTTACCCTCTGTTGTGTTGGATTCTGACGGGAACCCTATGACTACTCAATCTAATTGTTACGAAAGGGACAATGAGGATCCCAGCGACTTATCATGGACGACCGAGAGCGGAAATATTTGCCATTCCACGCCTAATGATTTTAATCAAATCGTAAAAATTCAGCAGTATTTAGGAAGCGGGATTTATAAATTGCAGTTCGGTTATTGCATCAATTGCGGCGACAACGGCCATTCGGCTTTTTGGCCCTCTGTTTATTTAAATTTGTACCGAAATTTTGACCTCTCCGCCGCGCCTGCCGGATCTCCACCGACTGATCCGAGAAATTACCAGTTAAGGTGTCTGCCTGGGAATATGCCTGAGAACGATAAATTTATCAACTGTACGCGAGCGGCGAATTGCGTGGTTGCCAACAAATGCACCTTATCTTGTTTGACGAATAATCCAAGCTATCGATCGTTGAAGGCCCAGCATCCGGATAAAACCACGGAAGAAGTTTGCGATCTGATGATCGGCGTTCACAGCAAGACTCAGCAATGCCTTCAAAGCCCGGACGGCACATGGCCGGATACTTTGCCCGCACAATGTCCTGGTGATTCAGGCTGGCAGCCTGTATGCAATTGAATATGAATAATGATTTATCGAGCAGATCAGGAGGAATAGTTCCATGAATATTCAAGAGTTGATGAGCCGGATGAAAAACTTGACGACGCAGAAAAACTTCATGATTTATGCGGGCATTGGCGGCACGGTTGTTTTAGCCAGCGCCGCTGCGCTGATCGTGGCTGTTTCCGGAAA
The DNA here is from genome assembly GCA_016180815.1 of Elusimicrobiota bacterium. Classification (NCBI taxonomy): domain Bacteria; kingdom Pseudomonadati; phylum Elusimicrobiota; species Elusimicrobiota bacterium. The sequence goes on along the minus strand of JACPAN010000026.1, from coordinate 8,198 downwards.
GAGGGACGATTATCTTTCCGACGCGCGGCGAGCTGAATTTTCGGCGCCCGTTGAGGTGCCTTTGCCCCCTTCCGAACCGGTTCAACAGAATCAATATCAAGATTCCATCGCTTTTTTGGCGCGACCCCAATCTCAAGAGCCGGCAAAACCAGCTGAACAAGCCCCGCCTCCCGTTGAGCAGCCTGTGGCTCAGGAAGAGCAGGCCGCTGAAGAGGAAGAAGAGGAGCGTCGCGGACCCATTGCCACAGGGCAGTTAAATCCGCTTCAAGCCCCTCAATTTGGAACAGGTTCGAAAGCCCCTGAGGCGGCGCCTATGAAAAAACTGGAGGGTTTCAAAACAAATTCTTCAATTCAGAGTTTATCGGCAGCCGGAGGTTTCAAGCCCTTAAGCAGAATGGGCAAGGCTTCGACAAAAAGAGGCGCTGCTTCAGGCAAGGGAAAGAAGAAGCTGGACAATAAGTTCGGCAGCACGGGCGGATTTGGAACAGGTGATGTCGGCGGCGGAGGGGGCGGCCCGCAATTGGCCGGGACGGGTCCTGCGGGTATCGGCGGCGGCGGAGGGGGCGGAGGAGGCGGGCTTAATCCAAGCAATCCGCCGACGAACAACGCTCCGCAGGGTGATGGCAGTTCAGGGGGCGGCGGGGGCCCCGGACCAGAGCCCGGCCCTTCCTGTACACCTCCGTGTTTTACCGGGGGCAACATTTGTTATGCCCTTCAAGAGGGGAATCCTACCTCGGAAGTCAGCGGGACCTATAAAGTATGGGATCATTGCGTAGAAGACGGAGATCGCGCTCAGGTGGGCATTAACGGTGAATTTGCACCAGAGTTTACCCTTTATCACTATTCGGATATGGGGGATAGAGAAACTCCAGGATTGAGCACTAATGAGGTATTGCAGCTTCAGATTAAGGCCACGCATGACGGCGGCGGCGGCGTTACCGGCTCTATAAATTTTAAAGGGCAGGCGTACGGTTGCACAGCTAATGATGGTGGACAGGGATTTGCCGGCAATGTCGGTCAAATTATTACCAAGGAGGTCTTTCTGGTTGTAGCAGATAATCCAGAAACACCGGAGAACGATTCAGCCGTGGAATGCGGGCAAAAGCTTAATTGCCAGGGATCGGCAGCTCCGGCCCAGGCTCTTGTTAATGATTGCAATACAAGCAATGGGGATTGCGTTGCATGTCAATAAGTTGCTCTGGCATTGATCTTTATGGATTTCGGGGGTACATTTTGGAGGTAGTTAGGTTGGTATGAAGACAGAAAAGAAGAAAGTTGCGCTTATCCTTTTATTGGGGGTGGCTGTTTTTGGGACCCTTTTATGGTGGGTTCTGAGCCCGATTTTAGCCAATCTTGGGCTGAGCAAGGCTCAGGAGGATGGGGTTAATATCAATCCTTATGCCGATGAATTGGCCATGGCCAATGACGCGACGGCGCGGGAAGAAGGCTATCTCGATGACGTCAATGAACCCATTGATACGATCACGGACGCGGACGACGGTTCTTTGGCGTTGATTAAAAAAGGCGATTTTGGCTGGGGTAAAAAGGAAAAGGATGAGACCAAGGACGATGATTATAAGGTCGGACGGGGAGAAAAGCGCGAAAAAGTTTCAACCTTAGACAATGCCAAAAGGCGGGTTTCAGGGGGTAAATTGGGCAGATTGAGCTTAGCCAGCGCCTTGGGCGGCGCGGGCGGCGGCCGGGGCGGTTTTTCCGGCGGCGATTTGGATAGATTCAAAGGCCGTTTTGGGAAAGATTCTAATTTTAAGGGTGCTAACGTGGCTACCGGACCTTCGGCTAAAACTAAAATCGGCGGCAAGGGCACGCGCAAGAATGCCGATCCTAAGGCAGATTTATCCAAGGCCGCGGCCGCGCAAAAAGCCTTTGGCGAGGGTTCCGCCAAATCTGTTGATCCAAAATCCGCGAGGGAGGGGCTTAAAGATTTAGCTGGAGCCGTGCCCAAGGATTTGTCCGATAATAAAAAAGGCAACGACAAACCGGACACCCCGGACAGCAATGAGCCGGTTGAGCGCGAGCGGGATCCGTGCGCCCAGGTGGAGCCTCTTGATTCCGGAGCCGCGTGGACCCAGATGTTGACTCAGGTAGCCATGGGCGCGGCTTTTGTTACCGTCGCTTATTTTATGGCGCCGTCGGGAGGCAGCGGAGGCGAGGGCGGTGGCGGAAATTCTGTTTTGGGCAATATATCAGGCAGTCTTGCAACTAGTGGGATTGGTATGGCGACACAGGGGATTACCGGAGGCGTGCGCGACCTTACCGATCCTAATCGGCCGATTCGTGAGTGCAGGCAGGGCCGTTCGAGTTCGACGACGACAGGAGCGGCGACGCCCAATAGCAGCGGGAGCAGCGGTTCATGAAACATCGGGCCCCCGCATTCGTTTTTGCGCCTGCCTTGACAGCAGGAGGCGCGGGAGCTACATTACAAAAGGGGAGCGGTTGGGGGAATCAGCCGGAAGCGGCTGTTTTGATTAGCTAGGAGTTATTTTATGGCAAAGAGACAAGAGCAGCAGGAAACAAAGTTTAGAAAAGAAGGCGCCCTTGCCTCACTTGTAGGCCATTTGGCCAAAGTTTTGCCGTCATCTTGGGTTTCCGCTTTGGGCGGCCCCGCAATCGCTGGATTAACCGTGGCGATGTGCGCGGCCGTGGCCGTGGGCGTTCCGGCTGCGTTTTTCGGCATGAGGGCCGCCGGGCTTTTGAATCCTCCCAAAGCTCAGAGCAAATCAGACGCTTTCAATAAAATGTTCGGCAGCGCCAAAAGCATGACAGAAACCGTTTTAGGCGAAGATGCCATGCGCGCCGCCAGTTTTGAGGATGAAGAGGCGCATCCGGATGAAGACACGTCTTTGGGTTATTTGATTCCGGAGGAAGCGCCGGGTTCCAAGGATGATAAGGAGAAGGCCGGAGAGGGTGAGGGCGAAGAAGGAAAAGGCAAGGACAAGAAATACAAAACCGCGGACGGCAAGGAGATGGACGCCAAAATGGCCGAGGCGCTCAAGGGCCGATTCGGCGGCGATAAAGAGGGAGGCGGCTTCAGTGGAGGCGGAGGGAGCCTTGGTTTGGGCGGGGGCGGCTCTGCTCCGGGACCTATGGCTTCCGCGGGCTCATCGTTGGGCTCCGGCGGGGCCGGCCTAAACACAGCGGCCGGTTCTTCAGCCCAAAGCAAAAGAGCGGGCATCAAGACCGGCTCAACTAAAATCGGTTCCCGAAGAACCGGAGCCAAGAAAGGTTTGCGCAACGCGGCCAAAGTGGTTAATAAAGGATTTGCCACCGGCGATCAAACCGGCGCAGGCATGACCGGCGCCGGTTTCGGCGAGGCTCCTAAAAATACCGCCACTATTCCCGGAGGGCCATCGGGTTCCGTGGGTGGAAGCGGTTTAGGTTCGGGCAGTCCTGATGATATAAGCAATCCGGTTAACGGTCCTAGCCAAAAAATCGCTCCAGACCCGGTTACTGATACCGGCGCCGGCGATGACGGGGGTGGCGGCATTGATCCACTGACATGGGCGCTTATAGGATTTGGGGCTGTCATTATTACTTCAGCTATTTTGGCCTTTACCGTGGTCCGTGATAATCCTGCGCACAATTGGGATGACTGGACTTCAGGGAAAATCGTCGCAGCCATAGCAACAGCTGCGTTGATTATTTACGGGTCAGTCTTGCTTGGATATTTGGGAGATATGACCGATGCCCAAAAAATTACTTTATACGTAATGCTTGGCTTGGCAGCGGTCGCTATACTTCTTTTGATGTTGGCTGCCAGCGGTAATCTTGGCAATGGGCCTCAATCAGAAGAAGAGATGCGGGCGGAAGCTGATAGTAGAATGGCGGACGCTACAGGACGGCGCGATGCCGCGGCACGAGAACATGCGAGATTGTCCAGGCTCGCCGAGGAACACCCCGATCAGGACTTTAGCGATGAGTTAAACGAATCTTCGCGAGCCTTAGAAGAAGCTAATGCAGGAGTTGAAGCGCTTGGCAGCGGGGGTTCGGGATAAGGGAAGATGTAATTAGATGAAACGAGGAATGAGCCGTCGATTATCGCTTCTTATTTTGTTATTGAAGATTGGTTCCGCATCCTGTTTTCTCTATTCAGGCGCTTTAGCGGCGAAGATGGCCGGTCCGGATGTTTTGGCGGCGATCAAAGAAGCCATGAAGAAAATGCAGGAAAACGATACCAGCGATCCTTTGGCCTTGGCCATGAAAGAGCGGGACGCGGCTAGAGCCAATCGCAGGAATTCCGCTTCATCGTCGAAGAAAAGCGGCAAAGAGGATTGGGAAAGCGCTTCGCTGAAAAGAGACGATCCTTATCAATATGTTAAGGGCGGCCAGGGCGGCAAAAAGAAAAAAGGCGAAGATGAAGAAGCGGCCGCGCAAGGCGAGGGGCTTGAGGGTCTTGAAGGCGGCGAAGATCAAGTGGCCAGCGCCAAGCCCTCTTTGTGGGATACCAATCAAATGGGCTCCGGAGGTTTTGGGGGTGTCAGCGGGTTCGGTGGCGCAGGGAATGATTTAAGCGCAGGGGCCGGAACAAGCGCCGGTCCTCAGCAGGCGCTTGGGGATCAACTGAAAGCCGGAGAGGCGGCCATGGGCGACGGTACCGGCGGCTTGGGAGCCAGCGGCGGAAAATCCGTGCGCAGCATGAGGGCGGGCATTAAATCGGGCAGCAATCTTCGGCGGCGCGGGACAGGTTCGGCGAAAGGGAACCTGCGCGGCGCAACGTCAGCGGGAAGGGCGGGCAACCGCGCTCCCGAGTTTCAGCAAGCGGGCGGCTTCAGCGGAGCGGCTTTCGGCGAGGGAGGAAGGTCGGGCAGGGTCCTTAATGTGCCCGGCGGCAACGTGGATGCCGGCGGCGGTGGCGGCGCCGGCGGCGATGTGGATGGCATCGGCCGCGATTTGGACTCCGACATTCCCGTGGATTTGGACCCGGTTCAGGATGAATCCAATATCGAGCGCGATACGGAATATGACTGGATGAATTATGCCTTGGCCGGCATGGTTTTGGCGGCTGTCGGCATCGGTATTGCTCTGATCATTACTGCTCCTCAAAAGGATGCGGCGGAAAAATCCGGAGTCGGCGAAGTTACCGGAATCCCCGCGTGGTGGTGGACCATGTATGCCATCGGTGCGGCGTTGTTGTTGGCCGTTATGATATGGTCCATTGCATTGTTAGGTTCGGATAGCCAGATTGCGAAAGGCATTGGGATGACATTTTTGATGATGGCCATTCCGGCGATCCTTGGGTGGATCGCTTTGGCGGTGGTTGCCGCTTCCCAGGCCGGAATGATCGGCGAACTCGGCAAGGGTGGGCAGACAGTTCTTGGCGCGCTGCAAGGGGGCGTCGGGCCCGGCGCGGCCATGGGGGCCGGCGGAAAAATCATCGGCCAAGCTACGCAGGATTCCCAGGACCCTGGCAATGGATCGGGCGGCGGCTGATCGCTTAAAGATTTATGGGGAGAGATTTAGGAGGACATGAAGATGCAGAAAGGAAATAAGAAAGCCCTAATGATTGTTTTGTTGTTTTCCTTCGGGGTGGTCGGCGCAACCACGCTCGTTTACCGCGGCGTCACCAAATCCGGCTCCCGCAAATCGGGCAAACAAATGGAGAGGTTCGGCCAATTTTTGAATGACAAAAGCATGCAAGACGCCATGGATACCGCGGCCACTCCGGATGAGATTCGCCGGTCCCAGGCCGCGCGCGGCGCCGGGCAGTTTTCCGACGCCAATTATGGGGAGGGTTCCTTGAGTTTTGTCAAAGGCAGCGCTCCGGGCGATAAAGGGAAGGGCGACGGCGCTTCGGGCGATGACGTTGCGGCGGGCAAAGGCGGCAAGGCCGGGGGCAAAAGCGGTTCGAATATTTTGGCCAATATGGACAAGCAAAAAGGAAAATTCGGTTTTGAGAAGGGTGGAAAATTAGGCGGCAGCGGGGGATCGCCTTTTCAATTCGGCGGGGGAGCGGGCGGCCAGGGCCCTAAAGGCGGCGCTGATTTTTCCAAGGCCACCAGCCTTCCTGGTGGCTCGGTCAGCGGGACTCAAGGCGGCAATACGGGCCGCGCTCAGAGAACTTCGCGCATGGGCGTTAGTAAAAGATCATCGGGCAGAAAAGGCAAAAGAGGCGGCATCAAAGACCTCAAAGATCGCATCGCCGCTTCTTTTGGTTTCGGCTCTTCTGGCGGTTTTGACACGGCCGGCGCGGCCGGAGATATTGCCTTTGCCGGCAAAGGCGCGGCTGCCGGGATTGCCGGAGGGTCGGATATCGCCAATCCTTTGGCCGCATCAGATATTTCCAGGGGCGCATCCGGCAGCGGCGCTTCAACGCCGGATACGCCGCCCGGCGGAGAGGGCCCGGGTTTTCAAGGGGCCGGTTGTGCGGGATATTTTTGTTGGGAAGCGGCCATGTGCCAGGCTATGGAAGACAAGGATTGTCTTAAGGGTAAATTCAACAAAGATACTTATCAGGACGATGTCGTCGGCACTTGGTCAAATTTACCCGAAGATGCGCAGACGCTTTACGGCGGCTGCGCCACTAGAGATAATTATTGCTCCGAGCAATTTGGACCGAGCGGTTATGTTTATTGCGTCCAAGGGCGATGCAGCCCGACGGACGCCCCGCCGGAAGAGTAAAGGGGCGTTCAGGAGGTTATGCTATGTTAGACCGAGGAAAAGCAGAATTGATGATTGCAGCATGGATGATCGCGCTAATCGCCATGCCCGGTTTTTGCGGCAGCCAGGTTTCCGGTTTGCCCAAACAGAGCGCGCAGACTCAAGCCGCCGCAGGATTTCCCTCTCAGCCTATTTTCAATTGGTCGGTGGAATCAGAACCCGGATGGTCTTGGATTATGTCTGCTAAGCAAAGGATGGCTAGGTACTGTCATTTGCCGGGTCACCGCCATGGCGGACCATTGCGTTTTTGGATTCTCTTGAGTCTTCTCGGTATCGCGGCCGGCAGTTGGTTCTATGTTCTTAGGATAACCAAACTGATGGACGGAAAAGTTTATGGGTTGGCCAAAATCAGCACTATTTTAGTGATCGCCTTGTTTTTCGGTGGGTGCCCCGATGCTCAGATGTCCAGAATTACCGTAACGTTGAGCGACGGCACGGAAATTGAGTCGCCGCCCATGCCCTGGTGGGTGGAAGGAGATGGTGATTTTCCGCCTGTAAAACCGTCTATGACTTTTCCGGTAGGGGAGGATTATCTTCTTTTTTATAAAGTTGGCGAAGGATCCGGCAAAGTGCTTAAGAATTTGTTGCCGGATAAAACTCTTGATTGTTGCGCCACGCTTTTTAGGTACAGCCTGATTAAACGAGGGGAGATTGATCCAGGCGGGTCCATAACTGCAAGCAAGTTGGCCGAGCTGTTTATTCCTTTGCCTGCTGATGCAAGGGTAGGGGATTGTATGAGGCGGGTTCAGACGGAAATAAATTGTTGCGCCCAAGTTATTCGCGGTGATGAACCGGGCGATCCGCGCTGTTTAGCGAAATCGGAAGATCGTGACAATCTAGACAAAGCCAAAACTGAAACCGGCTCCATTGAAGCCGGTTGCGTTCAAGCCTATGCCTTGCCGGCCTCTTTGGAAGAATGCAGTGAGATTTATGCGGAAGCGAGGAGCGCCATCCCGGCTGAATTTGATCCGCACGGTTGCGGTAGTTGCGATACGTGCAGTGGTTGCGACTGCGGTTGCAATGGTTGCGACGGAGTAGGTTGCGACGGAGCCGGCGGCTGCTCTTCAGAGGCGATGGATAAATATAAACTTGAAGATCGTTGATCAAACCAGTCCTATAAGAACTTTGTTATTCAACTGGTGTAGTGCGTCATAAATTCCTTTGCATTCGTCACCCCGGCGAAAGCCGGGGTCCAGGCCTGGATTCCCGCCTTCGCGGGAATGACGCCAAAAGTAAAGAAGTGTTGGACGCACTACACTAGCGACGCCGGTGTATCCTGTCTTATCTCTTGAGGCCTTCCATACGCGTACCTATGGCGTTATATTGGTCGTTGCTTTTTTATGCGCCCAGTATATTTTCAAAAGGCGCATGGTTGGATTAAGATTCTCTCCAGGCACGGCGGAAGGCGCCTTTTGGTTCTGGGTTCCCGGAGGCTTGATCGGCGCCTGGCTTTTAAATATTTTAGCTAAGACCATAGAAACCCTGAATATTTTTTCTTTAGGGACGGGAGGGTTGACTTTTTT
>JACPAN010000025.1 GCA_016180815.1 Elusimicrobiota bacterium | reverse complement strand
TACGGTTTGGGATGATCCGGCCAAGATGGCGAATCCTGCGACGGATGAGATTTCCGCGATGAACGCTGTGCCCGCAGGGTTGGCGTTGGCCTGCCATTGCAAGGCGAGCGAGGAGACGTTGACCGCGCTGAAGGTGGAGACTTCGGTGATGGGAGGATTGGCCAAGGTGGCGGTGGAGCCCAGCGCAGTCCAATGGGTTTCCATGAGATCAGCATTTCGGGCTTTGGCATAGGCAAAATAAGTCGTGTTGGCGAGAAGCCCCGTAAATCCTGTGGACACTTGGAGCATCCAGTTTGACGCCAGAGCCGAAGAGCCCGTGCTGATCCAGGCGTAATACGAGGTGCCCGGAGCGTTGCCGTTTTCGGTCCAGGAAAAGTCGAGGCTGGAAGAAGATGAGGCGACATAAGTTCCCGTGGATACAAGGCCGGGAGCAAAAACCGCGGTGTAGCTTGATAACGCCGCGGTTTCCGCTGTTTCCCGGCCCGCGCTGTTTCGCGTTTTGGCTTTAAAGCTGTGCAAGCTCCCGGTGGAAAGCCCTGAAATTTTTCTTGCCACCCCGGGATCGTATTCTTCGTTGGTATTTTGTTCTCCCCCAACGCCGCCGATCGACCCGCCGATGGCATAAATTTTCCCGGCCGCGGCCGCAGCCACGGGCTGCTTTCTGTTGCTGGGGAGGATCGGGCCGGTCATCCAGGCATTGGTTTGGGGATCATAAACGGTATGCGTGCTTAATGTGGCGCCGCTGCAATCGCCGCTGACATCGCAGCCGCCCAGAGCGTAAATTTTTCCGCCCAGAGCGGCGGCGGCTAATTGGTACCGGCCGCCGTCCATGGATGTTTTTGCGGACCAGGAATTTGCTTGGGGGTCATATTCTTCCACCGTGGACAAAAAGCCGCCGTTAAAACCGCCGATCGCGTAAATTTTGCCGTCGACGACGGCGCTGCCCAAGCCCATCCTGGCGGTTGGCATGACTGTTTTATTGGTCCAGGCATTGGTTTGAGGATCGTACATCTCGGTTTCGTTTCGATAGGGGCCGTTGACCCCGCCGATCGCGTAAATTTTGCCGTCGACAGCTTCGGCGATGAGGTTCGACCGGCTGGTGGGCATGGATGTCTTCGTCTCCCAGGCGTCGGTTTCAGGGTCGTACATTTCATTGGTTGTCAGGTAACCGGGGTTTTCGCCGCCCATGACATAAATTTTTCCGCCCACAACCGCGGCCGCGGCATTGCGTCTGGCCGTGGGCATGGCGGTTTTTGTTTGCCAAGTGTTTGTGGCCGGGTTATAAACATCATTGCGGCCGGTGATGCCGGGACCGACATCGTGGCCGCCGATGACATAGATTTTTCCGTCAACCATCGCCACGGCCGCGGCCCGGCGCGAAGAAGGCATCCCGTCTTTCGTTGCCCAGGCATTGGAAGAAATCCAGCCCATATACGTAGCGGCTGAAGCGACGTTAATGCCGGCTGAATCTTGGCCTAAATTGGTGAATCCCGGAGACGGCGCGTACGCGGAAACGACCAAAGACGTCGTTGATATTTCTTCGATGTAAATGCGCTGCGGCGTTTCAATGGCCGTCACCGTGGCGATAGCGGCCGCATAATCCGCGTCCAAGTCCGTTGAAATTTTGACTTTGAAATAATGGGTTGTGTTGGGGTTAAGATTGACATAGCTGGTGGTTTGCTGATCGAGCGCCGTAGTTCCTGATGATTTTACGGGGACAAATCCCGAGACGGTGGAAATAGCCGCCACATAAGCAGCCGAAGGGTCCGCATTGCCGCTCCACGATGTGGATGCGGTGTCGGAGGAAACCGCGGTCCAGTTAAGATTCGTCGGCGCCGCGGCCTGGGAATCCCGGGTTCCCAACAAGACCAAGATCAAGAGCCATCGCCCAACCGCCATTTATTTCTTCCTCTTTAATATTCTTCAGCAATTTTTTTTCCAAGCCAAAGAAGAAAATAAAGGCGTTTATTGAGAGAAAAAGAGCGTATTTTTTAAGATTAGGACATGTCCTAATCTTTGGACATATGCTTGCCAAGATTCAGCCGGTCGAGCTTGTAATACAGCACGCTCCGGCTGATGCCCAGCAGGCGCGCCGCTTGCCGTTTGTTGTTTTTTGTTTTTTTAAGCGCGGACATAATGATGTCCGTTTCCCGGGCGTTTAAAGATGATTTTAGGGCGGTTGTTTTGCGCGCCGCGCGTTCGTTTTTTTGAGCGTTGTTGGCGGGTTTAACATCGTCGGTTTGTTGAAGCCCTTCGAAATGCTTGAGCTCGATGATGGTATCCGCCAGCAAACAGGCCCGTGTGATCGCGTTTTTTAATTCGCGAATATTGCCCGGCCATGGCTGTTTGATCAGCCAAGCCGATGCTTCTGCGGAACACCGGCGCACGGATTTGCCGAGGCTGCGATTGGCTTCGTTGATGAAATGTCCGGTTAACAGGGGGATGTCCTGGCGCCTGGCTTTCAGGGGCGGAAGTTTTACCGCGAATTGATTGAGGCGATACAGCAAATCTTCGCGGAACAGTCCGTTGCCTGCGGCCGCCGCTAAATTTTGATTAGCGGCGGCGATCATGCGCGCATCCACCGGGATATCTTTTTTGCCCCCCAGGCGCCGGATCATCTTTGTCTCAATGGCCCGCAACAGTTTAGCCTGAGCGCCCGGGCTCAAATTCCCGACTTCATCCAGGAACAATGTTCCTTGGAAGGCGGTTTCAAACAGGCCTAATTTTTTTGAATCAGCTCCGGTGAAAGCGCCTTGTTCGTGACCGAACAATTCGCTTTCAATCAAACCCTCCGGAATCGCGCCGCAATCCAGGGCGACGAACGGCCCTTCGTTGCGGCGGCTCCATCGATGAATCAATCGGGCCAGCATTTCTTTGCCCGAGCCTGAGTCGCCTTCCACTAAAACGGTCAAGTCCGTGGGCGCAACTTTTTTGGCCTGATCTAAAACACGCCGGATGGCCGGCGCCTCGCCCAGGAACAGCTCGCGTTCGGCCGTGGATTTAAGCTGCTCTTTGAGCGCGGTCAACTCCAACAACATGTTTTTTTCTTTCAGCGCTTTTTCGATCGCCATCCATAAAGCTTCATTGGCGATCGGCTTGGTGATGTAATTGGCCGCGCCCATTTTCATGGCCGTTACCGCGCTTTGGATATCCGCGTTACCGGTCAGAATGATCACGGGGATCGCTTCTTCCGTTTCCCGGATTTTTTTAAGAAGCCCCAGTCCCGGCCCGTCGTCGAGGGTCAGATCGAGAAGCATCAAATCGACCGCTTGCTGTTCGAGGATGCGGGCGGCCTGCCGTCCGCTGGACGCCCCCAGCGTCCGGCTTCCTTTGGCTTCAAGGTATCGCTGAAGCGTTTCAACAAGCTGGGCGTCGTCGTCCACAACGAGGATAGTCGTCATGGTTGAAGCCCCGGAAAAGCGACGATGACCGAAGTCCCCCGGCTCTGTTCGCTGGACCAGGCGGCCCGGGCGTTGTGCTGCTCAAAAATTTGTTTGGCGATATAGACGCCCAGCCCCGTCCCCGTTTCTTTGGTGCTCAAGAACGGCTGACCCACTTGATTCAGAATCGCTGCATCGATGCCCGGACCCGTATCTTGAATGTTCAGGATCAATTGTTGATTTTCTGATTTAAGGCCGATAGTCAGAGTTCCGCCTGAGGGCATGGCTTCCACGGCATTGGCCAGCACATTGTACAGGGCCCCTTGAAGAATATAGGGGTCCAGAAGGATTTCAGGCGCCGGCCCGAAGTCTTTGATGATTTTGATGTTTTGTTTTTTTACCGCCGGTTCAATGGGCAGAAGAGCCGCCTCAATGACATTCACCAATGATCCGCGTTCCAGCCGGCAAGCGCCGGATTTGGCCATATTTAAGAGCGCGGCCGTCATTTTGCTCAACCGTTCCGTGCTTTTTGCGATGCTGTCCAGGTTTTCTTTGAGTTTAGGAGAGGGCGAGCAAAATTCCAGGGCGAATTCCGCGCTGGACTGGATGATTTGAAGCGGCGAGCGCATCTGATGCGCGAATGAGGCTGCGATTTGGCCCAAGGTGCCCAAACGTTGAAGCCTTAAAAAAGTTTCTCGGAGGATTTTATGTTCAAGATTCAAATCGGGTCCCGCCGGAGGCATGACCCAGATCAAGTAGCCCAGCGGCTGGTTTTGTCCCGGTTCGATCAACGCTTCGAGCGTCAGTTGGACGGGCATGTTTTGTTGTTTATTGATGCGCAGCGCGGTGGCGTAATTTCTCAAAACGCCGGGGGCGCCTTCGCCGAAGAGGCGTTGGGCTTCGCCGCCGGCCATGAAGTCGCCCCAAAGCCGGCCCACGAGCTCCTGACGAGTCAATCCCAAAATTTCCTCGGCGCCGCGGCTGACCGTATAAATTTTTTTCCCGGCGTCGAGCGCCACAATGGCTTCCCGTGATTCTTCAAAAGCGGCGATGAAAAACTTATCCTCCAGGCGCCGTCGTTCCGATCGCGCGTTAAGCATGCTTTTTCCTCAATAAGGCGCGGTAATGATTGACCAGACGGACGGTGACCGGTCCAAAGCCGGCTTGCGCCAGGCGATCGGCCATGCGGCGTCCCGTGAGATTGCTTGTTTGCGCCGCAAATTCCGCGATTTTGCGCCGGATCAGGCGGCCCCGGCCCGGCGCCAAATCTTTTAACAGCACGACTTGGCCTTGAGGCGTTTGAACGGCTCGATGGTTTAAAAGACGGCAGCAAACGCTGGGGTGAACGCCTGATTGCCGGGCGAGTTGCCGTTGGGTCAGCGCTTGAAGCTTTTCCGTTTCACCGGAAAGAAAAAAAGTTTTTTGCGTTTCGATCAAGCCCAGGCAAAGAGCTTCGAGCGCCGTCTGTTTTTTATTGGCGAGTTCGATCGCCGCGATCAAGCGTTCGAGCGTGCGCCGTTTGTGCGGGGGTAGATTTTTTCGCAGCGCGGCGAGCGCCTCATGGTTGATCAGATAGCGGCCCCGGGCGTAGCGCGCTGAAAAAACGCCTAGGGAAAGCGTGCCGTCGTTGTTTTTATCGATACGCGCGATGATTTTAACCGGCAGGTGCGCTCCGGGCCCTGGGGCAGCGATGAATCCGGGGCTTTTGGTGAGGACTTCTTCCGTGAAACGCCGGATGTCCGAGGCTTGTTCCTGGGTCAGGTTGCAGGTGGCCGCTATATAAGGGAGGGGAAGCCCCTGTTCTTCATAAAGGAAGAAGCGTTCAAAACGTTCCCGGCCCAAATGCCGGATGAGGGTGACGGTTTCGTCATGATTATCGATTAAGTTCCAGTCAAAGGAGCTTTCCGCGGCCGCGGTTTGTTCGGAAAAGAGGAATCCGGGCGCCTGCCAATGGGCAAAGCGCCTGCGGGTTAATACCGGTGGCAGCCCCGCCCCGGGCCGAAGCAATTCTTGAAATAAGATTTCGGATTCCAGCCGGTTGAGCTGCTGTTCGTACCGGTTTTCAGGCAACCGGATGATTGCGCCCAGGCGCACGCCCAGGGCGGTCCGTCCGATGGCGTTCAGAGACGACCGAAGCGCTGTTTTTAAAGTGAAAGGTTTCTCCATCCCTTCTATAATTTAACCCCGATTCCGGAAAAAATCAGTAATGTCTTAAAAATTGGACATGGGGTATGAAATTAAAATTTAAGGCCGTGCTCTTCGACATGGACGGCGTCTTGATCGATAGTTTGCGCGCCTGGCGGGCCACGGTCAACGAAGCCTTGCGGCAACTGGGCTATCCTCAAGTTTCTTTTCGCCGCTTCAAGGCGGATTTCGGGCAGGGGACATCTGCGGACAGCGAAAACTATATGCAGGGCCGGGAAAACCCGGACGATCTGGAGCGTCTTTACAGCCGTCTTTTCTTAAAGCACATCCCGCTTATTCGACCCATCCCAGGCGCGCTGTCCTTGCTTCGCGCTTTGGATAAGAAAAAAATAAAAATCGCCTGCGTCACCAATTCCAACCGCCGCATCGCCTTGAAGGTGCTTAAGCAGGCCAAGCTTTTTTCTTTATTAGATATTGTGATCGCGGGCGACGATGTTAAAAATCATAAACCGCATCCTGAGATGGTCAACGAGGCGCTTCAAAAACTGGGCGTCTCGTCCAAGGATGCGTTAATGATCGGCGATTCGATTTTTGATCAACAAGCCGCTCGCGCCGCCGGCGTCCCCTTTATCTCTTTCAGACGCCGGATGACCGGAGCCGTTACGACTTGGGATTTGCGAACGTTATTTAAGCTGAAGTTTCTTCAAAAAAGTTCGATTCCCGGAAGCTGAAGTAACCCTCCCGGCCCACGATGATGTGATCGAGAAAACGCAAATCAAGCGCTTGCGCGGTCCGGGCGATTTTTCGGGTCAATGCCTTGTCTTCCAGCGAAGGGTCGGGCTGCCCGCTGGGGTGATTGTGCACCAGGATCAGCCCTGAGGCGCGGCAGGATAGGGCTTCCTCCACGATTCGTCTCGGATAGACAGGAGCTTGGTCGATGGTTCCCTGGCCCACGGTTTTTTCCGCGATCAAGCGGTTGCGCGCATCAAGGAAAAGAGCGAGCACCAGTTCGTGGCCTTTGCCCGCCAGCGTCAGGCGGCAATAATCCGCGACGCCGGCCGGATTATTGAGCAAATGTTGTTTTTCAATGCGATTTTTTAAATAAGCGCCGGCCACGTTTTTGATTAGGCCCAGCAATTGAGCGGCGCGCGGCCCGATTCCGGGAACGCGCTCAAGTTCCTTGGGGCCGGCGTCGAAAACCCCGGCCAAGCTTTTAAATTCTTGGAGCAGGGCTTTAGCCGGCGGTTTGGTGTCTTTCCTGGCGATGGCATAGGTCAAGAGAATTTCCAGGATTTCATAATCTTGGAAACCGTTTAAGCCGCCGTTTTCCAATCGCCGGCGCAGCCGCCGGCGATGACCGGCGGATGAAGACTTCAGCGGCGCTGCGATTGTCGTATTCATCAACGCAGCGCCTTGGCCAAAAGCGGCAGGCTGATATCGTAGCGATAGTTGATGCTCATATGCCCGTCGTTGAATTCTTCATGGCGGCGCTTGATGCCGCGGCGTTTCATCTCGGCGGCTAAAGCCCGCGCCCCCCAATGAAGGTTGAATTCGTCTTTTGTGCCGCAGTCGATGTAAATCAGACGAAGTTTTTTCAGATTGTTGGCGTATCGCTTGACCATGCGCACCGGATCCCAGTTTTGCCAGCGCTTCCAAACATCGGGCCGGAAAACGCCGGTGTCAAGATCAAAAGGGAAGTCGATGCCCAGATGAGGCGATTTGGGATTCGGGGAATAATGCGCGGCCATGGCCAGGATATTCAACGGCCGCATATGGATTCCCCGGTGACGATTAGGGTCGGCCCAAAAAATTTTCAGCCATTTCGTCGGGCCGCCCGCTTTACGGAACGCGTCCAAGGCGTTGGAGACGTCGGGAATATAGGAGAGCTCAAAATTCGAATCCCCGGAATGATCGGCCAACGCTTTGAACACATCCGGGTTCCTCATGCCCAGGACGATGGACCCGTAACCGCCCGAGGATTTTCCGAACACGCCCCAATGCCCGGTCGAGTAGCGCTCATTGACGAAGGGGATGATTTCTTTCAACAGATAATCTTCGTAAGGCCCGGTGGCCGAAGAATTGATGTATTGATTGCCGCCCAAGCGCGTGAAGCAGTCCGGCGCAGCGACGATGACCGGCGGGCATTTCCCGGAAATGATCAGACGGTCGAGGCGCAATTTCAAGCCTTCGCCCAAGGGATCGATATTGAAGAGCTGCCCGCCTGTTCCCGTAAAACCGACGACCGCCAAAAGAGCCGGGTAGCGGCGGCTGGAATCATAGCCCGGAGGCAGGTAGATATGAAGGTTGCGCTCCGTTGGGTCTTTTAAAGGATTCCCGCGCAGGACACGGCTTTGATGGCGGTGGATAATGAGATGCCCCTGTTTAATCATGGGTTAGATTTTGGCATTTCAGCGCGCGGCTCGGCTTCGAAGTCTTTTTATTCGAAGAGGACGGGACAGATTTCAAAATCCCCCCACTCCTCCATCTGGATAAAAGACCGCTTTGGTTTCGAGCTGCGCGTTTACCCAACCGCAAGAAGCTGATTATCCCAGATTTTCTGGAACAAAATGTGCCAGTAACTGCATCCAAAGGCAAGCGCGTCGGTAAAAAGAGAACTGCATTGTCATTCCACAATTTGGAGACTCTTCGAATGATTGGGGTAAGCTGGTCCGGTAATGGGCTTTCGATAATGGGCCGTTGCGAACGGCCGCCAGAATGCGGTCTTGGAGACTTCCGGCCGACTCTACCTTAGAATCCTGGCGAGCCGTGTCGCCCACGTGGAAATTCTGGGGACAGCTAACTTATCTCCGCGTCTCCTGAATTTTCTCAAAATTTATTTCTTGTAAGCGCCGTGGCGCCAGACGCGGTTGTGCGGTAACGTTGAAGGCGGCTGTTGGGCTTTCCGGGAATGGTCATTTCAAGCCAGCCAGCAGCCAAAAGAGGTTCAAGGTAGGCCATTTGGAAGTGGGGGCGATTTTTCAATTTGATAATTTCTTGAAGTTTTTTGCTGGAATGCGGCTCATGGGCAGCCTTTAAGAGCGCAACGACTTGTTCGGTGACTTGTATGGCGACTTGTTCGGTGACTTGTATGGTACGTCCAACATTGACTCTAAACTTAACGACTGTCGCGCCGGTTATTTCGTGAAATTTGGGTGGAGGGATGCCATGTTTACGGCACTGCTCAATCACGCGGTTTGTTCCTCGTCCCCACTTTTCTATAAGCCCAGCGCGATGGAAAACTTCGGCAATAATAGGGTTGCGTTGAATTGATTGATGCTCGCGGGATAAGGCGGCAGGGGTTATGCCCGCTGGTAAAGTGCCGGCGCTCCAGACTTCAACCCGGTCATCAAAAATAGCAAGCGATATGGCTCCGCCCGCAATGGTATAGTCCCGGTGTATCAAGGCATTAACCAGTATTTCGCGTATTGCTTCCGTTGGGATAAGGGGGCGGTCCACTCGCACCATGCTTCCCATCTCAATGCGACCTGGCAAAGGGAAGTGGCGTTGGCAGAAAAGGTAAGCTTCTCCGAGTAGTTTAAAGGCTGGCCCCCGAATTTGCCGCTGATCCAGAAATTCTGTTTTATCCTTGCCGCGAAAGCGGGCCATCCGAAGTTCACATTGAGGAAAATCCGGAAGAAAGCGCTTTCCAAATAGAACTACGGCTGCTCGAAAAATCTTTCCCTTTTCCGCTACTCCGAGTCGTCCAAGAATAGCTCCCAAGTCCCTGCCTGCTGGCCCTATGAGTCTGTCCGCAAAGCGCGCCTCTTTCACGAACCGATAAACCTCTTCCCGGTCAATGTCCCGAATGCTCGTTCCCTCTGCTTGCTGATTCTCCCAACGACGCTTGCTATGCATCCTCGCAAGGAGAAGTTGCTCATAGCGCTTCTGGGGCATGACCCGAGTGGTACTCTCAATGCGTTCATAGGCTCTCCCTGCAAAGGAAAAAGGAATGGAATCGTAAATACTGTCGGCGTGCAAAACAAGGACTTCAAGGCCTTTTTTTAAGCTAACTCGCTCCGTTCTGATGCGTGCCGGAGGTTCAAAGCCATCTATGGCTTGGGCGATTTCACGCAGGGTCTTGTCGGCGACTTGCTGGCCCGTGATGGCTCCGTCCGGCTTGACGCCGATAAGCACTTGGCCGCCCTCTCCATTTAAAAAAGCGCAGGCTGTTTGCAGGGCTTCCTTTAATTCGCCCGTGGAACGCTTAAATTCAAGCTGAGGCCCTTCGCCTTTGGCCACGAGCCGCCTTAATTCTTTTTTATTCATGTTTACCAATGAAGGGAACAGCTTATTTTAGACCATACGAACCGTTAAAATGTGCGGCCCCTGGATATGCCATCGCCAAAGTCTTGCCAGCGGGGGCTTTCAACAGTCTTAAACAGCGGCCTTCAAAATTGGAAAACGTCATTTCATGGGTACTGGCCAGGGTCTCTTCAATCGAAGCCGCCAGGATTCCTGGATAGTAAGCATCCTTGGCAATGGTTAGGATTCTTGTCTTGAGGTGTTGGTTAAGGCAGACATAGATAATTCCCATTGCCGGCTCGCGGCTGGCGGGTTTGAGTCTGTCCCACATCCTGGCGTAGCGTTTGCGGCTTTTTTTTGAGAGCCCCACCTCGACCCGCATCCAGCGGCCTTGGTGTTTTATGACTAGATCGGGAAGCGGCGTTCTTAAAGAAAAACCTCTTTCTCGCGCTTTGTCAGGTTGGCGTAAATATCCGGCCACAAAGAAAGGCGGTAAAGCTAACCAAGGGTTTGAAACGAGTAACGCAATGCGGAGAGAGTGGGATTCGAACCCACGAGGGCCATAAAGACCCTACAGGTTTTCGAGACCTGCGCCTTCAACCGCTCGGCCATCTCTCCAAACAACAATGAAAATTCAGCGAGACGATGTTTATTATCCCATAAGCGGGTTTTATTCGGTAGCGGGAGGTGTCTTTGGTTGGCACTTTTGTTGCAAAAAGAATTAGGTAAATTGCCCCTGGCGGCAGGATAAGTCAAGAGTTACAATCAGTTTGAGAAAGAAGGAGGCAAAATTTTTGCCGGTTGTTGATATTTGGATCGCCGGAGCCGCCGGCGACGGCGTGCAGTCCACCTCCGAGATGCTGGGTAAAATCGCGGCCCGCTCCGGACTCCATGTCTATATTTACAATTCTTATCAATCCGCGATTCGCGGGGGCTACGTTTACGCGCAGGTCCGCGTGTCGGACAAAAAAGCTTGGTTGAACGGTGATCGTTGGGATATTTTGATGGCTTTAAATACGGATGCCGTCACCCGGCATCAGCCTTGGGCCAATCAAAAAGCCGTTCTTCTTTTTAATTCGGACCGGGCGAAATGCCCAGCCGGAATCACCGGCATCGGCATGCCGATTTCGGAAATCGTTCCCAACCCGCTCATGCAAAACGTGGTTTTTTTGGGCGCGGCGCTGAAGCTGTGCGGCCTTCCTTTGGAGAAATTAGAAAAAGCCATTTTGGAAACCTTCGGGAAAAAATCCAAAGAAGTGCAGGAGGCGAATTTAAAGGCGGCCAGAGAAGGCGCGGGCCGGGCCGAAGAATTCGCGGGGCGCTTTAAAATGCCGATGACCGAGAAATCCTATTGCCTGATGACCGGCAATCAAGCCCTGGCATTAGGCGGAGCGCAGGGCGGCGTGCGTTTTTACGCGGCTTACCCGATGACCCCGGCTTCCGGCGTTCTTCATTGGATGGCGGATCACGCCCAGAAATTGGGTATTGCGGTGATGCAGCCCGAAGATGAGATCAGCGTCATCAATATGGCCATCGGCGCTTCTTTCGCCGGGGCGCGCTCCATGGTGGCGACTTCAGGCGGCGGTTTCGCTTTGATGACGGAAGCGGTGGGCCTGGCGGCCATGACGGAAACGCCGCTGGTGGTCATCAATGTCTGCCGCGCCGGTCCCTCGACCGGGGTGCCCACGAAAACAGAACAGGGAGATTTATTTCAGGTGTTGGGAGCCGGCCAGGGTGATTATCCCAGGGCCGTGATCGCCCCACTTGATGTCGCGGATGCGTTTAATATGGCGCAGGCGGCATTGAACCTGGCGGACCGTTATCAAATGCCGGTTTTGATGATCTCCGATCTTCTTTTATCGGAACACAATGAGACGCTGGATGCCGGTGAATTAAAGCGGTTGCCTATCGATAGGGGCGAATGGGCTAAAACCAACGGCGATAAATTCAAGCGTTATCTATTCACGCCTACGGGTGTTTCGCCGCGCGCCAAACCGGGCATGGACGATTACTTTATTTTTACGGCGGGATCGGACGAGCATGATGAGCGCGGATTTTTGATTTCGGATGTTGAGACGAATCCCGTCATCCGCAAAAAAATGATGGAAAAACGTATGCGCAAAATGGACGGGGTGATGCGGGAAATGCCCCCTAATGTGTTGCTAGGGGACCAGAACGCCCAATTAACGTTGATCGGCTGGGGCTCCATGTATAACCTATTGTCCGCTTTGGTTGAGCGCGGCCGGGAAACAGGGAAAAAAATCAATGCCTTGGCCATCAGAAGCGTTTGGCCTTTTCGCGCCGAGGAAGTCGCTTCTGTTTTGAAAAAAGCTAAAAAAACATTGTTGATCGAGGCGAATTTTACGGGCCAAATGGGCCGCTTGATCCGCCAGGAAACGGGCATCGACATCCCTTATCATTGCCTGAAATACGACGGGGAGCCTTTTTATTTGGAGAACACCTGGGAAGTGATCGAACGCGCGTATGCGGGAAAAGCGAAGAATCGAGAAACGCTGTTGACGCCTTATGGAGTGACTGATGCCGGCCTCCATCACTGAAGCTCAATTTCGTTCGGAGACCAAGCCGGATTGGTGCCCCAGTTGCGGGGATTTTGCGGTTCTATCGGGTCTGATCAAGGGATTGACCCAGACCGGCATCGCTCCTAAGGACGTGGCCGTGGTGTCGGGCATCGGCTGCTCATCGAATCTTCCCGGGTTTATCCGCACTTATGGTTTTCATAGCCTGCACGGCCGGTCCATCCCCGTGGCCACCGGCGTCAAACTCGCCAACCCCAACCTTCATGTCGTCGTAACCGGCGGTGACGGCGACGGTTACGGCATCGGCATCGGCCATTTCATCCATGCCATGCGTCGGAATTTAAACATCACTTATATTGTGATGAACAATGAGGTGTACGGATTGACCACGGGCCAAATCTCGCCGACCTCAGAGAAGGGCCATGTCACTAAAACCACGCCTCAGGGCTCTTTGGAAGAGCCGATTAACCCCGTTGTTCTGGCGATTGCCGCGGGAGCCACGTTCGTGGCCCGTGCCTTTTCCGGAGACCCTAACCATATGGCCAAAATCATCGGCCAGGGCATCAGCCATAAGGGCTTTTCCCTGATTGATGTTTTTTCTCCTTGCGTCACATTCAATAAGCTCAATACTTATGATTATTTCCGCAAGCGCGTTTTTAAGCTGGAAGACGAGAGCCATGATCCGGCGAATTTTAACTCAGCCATGGAGAAAGCCTCCATGGGCAATGAAAAAATTCCATTGGGCGTTTTATGGAAGACCGAACGCCCGACCTTGGACGCCGAAAAGCTTAAAGGGTCAACCTTCCCCGCCGAATGGAACGGCTCATCCGGATTAACGGATCAGCAGTTCGAGTCGTTGCTCGCTGAATTAAAGTAGGGATCGTACGCGGATTCTTTAGGCGGGCTTGAGGCCCTTGGCCATCACCAGCTCATAAGGCAGAGCCAAGCGTCCATTTTTTTGGTAGGTAGCGGCCAGTGTCCGCACGTCCTTTTCAACAACGACCTGAGTGTCTTTAGGGAGGCTTTCGAGCATTCCCTTTGTTTTTCCGGCGCCGGCGATGAGCGTGGTCCAGTATTCTTCGAAGCTGTCGAATTCAAAAATACCTTCAAGGCGTTTTTCTTCAACGTTCGCGAAGCCCGCCTCGCTGAAAGCATTCGTTAACACGCCCGCCGGCCCGAAGGCGTAGAGCGTGGGCGCTCCGGGAATTTTAAGCCAGGGCGCGTGTTTGACCATGGTTTTCTGCACGATGCTGGTAAAAATCATTTTATCCGGTGTTCCTTGCACCGAAACCAGCAGGCGCCCCTGGGGCTTTAAGACTTTTTTAATTTCGAGCAGGGCTTTCTTGGGTTCGGCAAAAAGCATCAATCCCAATTGGCATAAAGCGGCGTCGAAGGAATTCGGGGGGAGGGGCAGGGATTCCGCGTTCATTTCTTTAAACGAAATTTGTTGAACATTCATGCCCTTGGCCCGCTCCTGGGCCAATTGAATCATTTCATTCGAGAGATCGATGCCTAGGATCGAACCCGATGAGCCGATTTGTTGCGCGGCCGCGAAGCTCACGATCCCTGAGCCGCAGGCCACGTCCAAGATGTTTTCGCCGGGCTTGAGGCGGGCCCAATCCGCCATGGCCAGGGCAAAGCGTTCGAAGAAACGCCGGGCGATTTTTTCATCATAATTTCGGGCGGCCCGGTTCCAGGCTTCTTTTGATTCCTGAGTGAAGCGCCCAGGGTTAAAAATCGGAGTCTCCGGCATAGGGTTTGATTCTAGATTTTTCCGTCTTTCCCTGCTAAACCTTGGGTAGACGCCGAGCATGAGAGACGGTGCTTTATATGAACAAGGGAGGGTGTTCCCGGAATATGATTGTTTTGGGGACGGCTGGATTGATGGCGGTCGGAGCGTGGGCTGAAACTTCCGGAAAAACCGCGTTGACGCTCACGCTTGAGGCCGCCATCGAGAGGGCCGTTTCATCAAATTTCATTCTGCGCGCCGCGGAGCGTGAACTGGAGGCGTTGCGCGCCGTCACCGCGGTCGCGGGCGCGGCCAATAATCCAGAAGTCGGTTTTTCTCTGGAGGGAGCCGAACGGGGAACAACCGAAACAGCGGACGCGGTTAAGGAAATCGGCGTCAGCCAAACGTTCAGCCTGGGCAAACTGGCGCTGAAGCGCTCGTTGGCCCGTTTCGATTATGAGGCGGCCAAGGAACGCCTGGAGGCTTTGAGGGCCGAAATTCGCCGGGGCGTGAAGGAACATTATTGGGACGCGGCGCTGGCCGAGGACCGCGTGATTTTTGCCAAGGAGAATCATCGATTTCAGCAGCGGTTCTTGGCGCGCATTCAAGACCGTTTTCAGTCGGGGCAAGTCAACGCCGCGGATGTGGCCCGGGCGCGTCTTGAGACCGAACGCGCCCGCAACGACGTTTTGCTGGCGGAGCGCGACGTCAAAACGGCCCGCGCCAGACTCAATCGCCTGATGGGCGAACCCATCGGCCGGATCGTTGAATTGTCCGAGCATCCGGAGGAGATTCAATTGACGCTGGACGCCGTTGGGCTGGCGCGGGAAGCCGCAACCCTGCGATCGGAATTGCGTGAAATTCATTCGCGAACCCAGGGAGCCCGGATCGCCCGCCGGCTGGCCGGGGCCGATCTTTGGCGACCTGATTTAACGACCAATTTTATCTGGCAAAGAGGCGCGCGGGACGATAGCCGCCCAAGCTGGGGGGCGGGCGCGGCTTTGCAAGTTCCTCTGTTTAATCAATATGGGGGCCGCCGCCGCGAGGCGCGGGCCAATGAGCAAGCCGTTGAGTGGCGCCGCCGCGACGTCGAGGCTTCGATCGAGCAGGACGTTCTGGAGGCTTTTTGGAATTGGGAATTGGCGGGGCAGCAGGTGCGGTTGTGGCGCGATGCTTTGGACCAAGGGACGGAAGCGATGCGTTTGGCCGAGCAACAGTATATGGACGGGGAGGATGACCTGCTCGTTTTTATCGCGGCCCGGCGCGAATTCGTGGCCGCCACCCTCGAGTATCTGGCGTCATTGCGCAATCATCATGTGAGCTTGGCGCTATTGGAACAGGCGGTCGCCCGGGATCTCACGCCATGAGGCGGGGCCCGTCATTGAAAGCCGCCGGCGTTTTATCGGCGTGTTTGAGTTTTTCGTTATTGGCGTCCGGCGGGAGGGATCATGACGAAGGAGATCGTCATCATGAAGAGCCGAACGTGTCGTTGACCCAAGAGCAATACTTGTCCGCCGGGATTAAAACGGAAAAAGCCGCGCGCCGCTCCTTCGCCATCGAAGTCGAGGCGTTGGGTGAAATTGCGTCGGATACCGACCGAGTGGTTCAATTGCGGCCCCAGGTTTCCGGCACGGCCGCGGATATTTTGGTTTCGATCGGCGATACGGTGGATGCCGGCGATGTCATTTTGGTGTATCGTCCGGGCGCCGACGGCGCCGAAGGCCCGGCGTTGACCGCCTCGCGTCCCGGCGTTGTCGTGGGGCTGTTCGTGGCTCCGGGTAGCCATTTGGACACGGCGGTTCCCGTAGCCACCTTGGCCGATATCTCGCGTTTACGCTGCAGCTTGGACGTATATGAAAAAGACATCGCTAGGATTAAGAAAGGCCAGGCGGTTCGTTTCAGCGCCACCGCTTTTCCGAAAGAGACGTTCGACGGGATCGTGACGTATATTTCCCCCCGCGTCGATCCCCATTCCAGGACCATTCGAGTGCGCGCGGATATCGCGAACCAGGGCGGCCGGTTGAAGTTCGGCATGTTTATTGTGGGGCGGATCCGGGTCAGCGTGCGTTCCGTGCTAGCTGTTTCGGAATCCGCGATTCAAAAGTACGAAGGCCGGACCATTGTTTTTGTCGCTTCGAAAAAAACCCCGGGCCGATACGTTTTTGCTCCCAACGCCGTCACGATCGGCGAACGTTCCGGTTCCTATGTGGAAGTTACCAGCGGGTTGAAGGTTTCCGATGAGGTGGCCGTCAAGGGCAGCTTTTTGTTGAAGTCCGAACTGGCTAAAGAGGAAATGGGCGGCCATTCCCATTAGGGCTTGGAAAGGAATAATATGCGCATTTGGCTGGGCGATTTTGGGCTGCGACTTTGCCGAATTTTTCTAACGTGCTTTTCAAGCACGCGTCGAAAAATTCGGCTTTGTCTCGCCTCAAAAGCGCCTCAGCCAAATGCGCATATTATTCCTTTCCAAGCCCTTAGAGTTGAGCGTTAAATGGAACGCTTTATTGATTTTATTTTGAAATGGCGCGCCCTGGTGATCGCGGCGGCTGTTTTGGCGGCCTTAGTCGGCTGGGTCGCCCTTAAAAATCTCCCGATCGACGCGGTTCCCGACGTCACCAATGTCCAGGTCCAGGTGTTGACGAATTCCCCGGGCTTGGGTCCTTTGGAAGTCGAGCGGCTGATCACATTTCCCGTTGAATCAGCCATGAGCGGGATCCCCAAGGTTACGCAAATCCGGTCGTTGTCTAAATTCGGCTTATCCGCGGTCACCGTTATTTTTCAGGACGGCACCGATATTTATTGGGCCAGACAATTGATTTCGGAACGCATCGAGCACGCCAAAGACGAAATCCCGGAAGGCTTGGGCCATCCGGAGATGGCGCCTATCTCCTCGGGTTTGGGGGAGATTTTACAGTTTGAAGTCATGGGCAAAGGGTATTCCTTGATGGAGCTGCGTTCGTTGTTGGAATGGGAAATCGCCCCGCGCCTAAAGTCCATCCCCGGCGTGGTCGAAGTCAACGCGTTCGGCGGCGAGTTGAAGACCTATGAAGTTCAAATCGAGCCCAAAAAGTTGATTTCTTTGCGCATTTCGTTGAGCCAGGTTTTTGAAGCCCTTGAAAAAAACAACGCCAACGCCGGCGGCGCTTATATCGAAAAAAATCAGGAGCAATATTTGATCCGGGGGGAAGGGTTGGTGGAGCGGCTCGACGACGTCGCTTCCATCATCGTGGCGGCCAGCAAAGACGGTTTTCCTATTTATGTTCGAGATTTGGGTTCGGTCGCCTTGGCTCCCATGGTGCGCCAAGGCGCGGTGACTCGCGACGGCCGTGGCGAGGCGGTCACCGGCATTGTGATGATGCTGTTGGGGGAGAATTCACGGACCGTGGTGGAGCGGGTCAAGGAAAAAATAGACGAAATCGCGTTGGCCCTTCCTCCCGGGGTCATCATTGATACCTTTTACGACCGGGCCGAGCTCGTGGATCGGACCGTGATCACCGTAGTCAGAAATTTGATCGAGGGCGGACTTCTTGTCATCGGCGTTTTGTTTTTGACATTGGGCAGCCTGAAGGCCGGGCTTGTAGTGGCCAGCGTTATTCCTTTGGCGATGTTGATTGCGTTCACGGCCATGTTGTACGCAGGCGTTTCCGGCAATCTGATGAGCCTTGGGGCCGTGGATTTCGGCTTGTTGGTCGACGGCGCGGTAGTTTTGGTAGAAAATGCTGTGCGGCGTTTAGCCCAGCGCCAGGTTGAAAAGACGGGAATTCTGACGTTAGCCGAGCGCATTTCCGTCATGCGCGAATCTTTTCTGGACGTGGCGCGCCCGGTCATTTTCGGCGTCGGCATCATCGCTACGGTTTATTTGCCGATTCTTTCCCTGGAGGGCATCGAGGGCCGGATGTTTCGACCCATGGCCATGACCGTTATTTTTGCCTTGGTGGCGGCCTTGATCTTGACCCTGACTTTTGTTCCGGTGGTCAGCGCGTTGTTTCTTTACAGCCATATCAAGGAGAGCGATACCATTCTCGTCGAACGGAGCAAGTTGCTGTATCGCCCGGTGCTGGGTTGGACCCTCTTATATCCCAAGCGCACATTGGGCATTGCCGGGGCCCTGTTTTTGGCTTCTGCGGGGCTTTTTTTTTCCTTAGGTTTTGAATTTATTCCCAAGCTTGATGAAGGCGCCATTGCGCTTCAAGCATGGAGGCTGCCGTCCGTATCCCTGAATCAGTCCTTGGATAACACGACGAAGATCGAAGGCGTGCTGCGCGAATTTCCGGAAGTCATCAGCGTGGTGTCGAAAACCGGGCGCGCTGAAATCGCCACCGATCCCATGGGCATTGAAATTTCGGATATTATCGTCAATTTGACCCCGCGTTCCGAGTGGATGACGGCCAAAAATAAAGAATCCTTAATCGCGGCTATGGACAAGCGTCTGAAAGAGCGCGTGATCGGCGCCGTTTTTTCTTATTCTCAGCCCATTGAGCTGCGCGTTTCGGAATTGATCGCCGGCGTGCGCTCAGACGCCGCCGTCAAGATTTTCGGGGACGATCTCGATGAGTTGAAAGCGTTGGCTCAGCGCGTGGTCCGGGCGGTGAGCTCGGTGCGGGGCGCTTCCGACGTCAAGGCGGAACAAATCAGCGGCCTGCCTGTGTTGCGCGTTAGAATCGACCGCCAACGGATCGCCCGCTACGGAATCAATGCCGCGGATGTTTTAAGCGTCGTGGAAGCCATGGGCGGCAAGGTGCTCGGCCAGGTGCTGGAGGGGCAGCGGCGTTATTATCTGCAGGCGCGTTTCGCCAATGCCGCCGATATGCGAATCGAAGATTTTGTAAATATCCCTGTCGCCGATCCTTCGGGCCGCATGATCCCTTTGGGTCAATTGGCCGATATTATCGCGGAAGAAGGCCCAGCCCAGGTCAGCCGCGAGAATTTGCGCCGCCGGGTTTCGGTTGAAATCAACGTTCGCGGCCGGGACTTGGGAGGTTTTGTCGCTGAAGCGAGAGAAGTCGTGGCAGAAACCGTCGAATTGCCGCCGGGCTACTACATCGAGTGGGGCGGTCAATTTGAGCACTTGGAGCGCGCCGGGCGAAGGCTCTTGGTTGCGACGCCCGTGGCCTTGGGGTTGATTTTTCTCCTTCTTTATTTGGCGTTCGGTTCGGCCCGTCCCGCGGCGTTTATTTATTTAAACATTCCGCTGGCGGCTACCGGCGGCGTGCTGGCTCTGTTTTTAAGGGGGATGCCGTTTTCCATCTCGGCCGGGGTCGGTTTTATCGCGTTATTCGGCATTGCCGTGCTAAACGGCGTTGTCATGGTCAGTTACATTCGCCAACTGCGCCAGGAGGGGTTGGGCTTGGAGGAATCCATTATCGAAGGCGCCATGATTCGATTCCGTCCGGTGCTCATGACGGCGTTGGCCGCCAGTTTCGGGTTTTTGCCGATGGCGATTTCTTCTTCGGCCGGGGCTGAGGTTCAGCGGCCGTTGGCCACGGTCGTCATCGGGGGCTTGGTCAGCTCCACGCTGCTGACCTTGGTGGTGATGCCGGCCGTGTACAAACTTTTTGACGTGAAAGTGGAAACGGAGCGGGAGATCGAAATTTGAGATTTTTGAGGGGAGGTTTGGATGAAAGAAATCAAAGCCTATGTTCAGCCGTTCGTCCTTTATAAAGTCGTGCGCGCGCTTCATGAAATTTCCGGCTTGCCCGGCTGCACCGTCAGCGAAGCCCGCGCCTACCCCCGCAGCCCCAAGGGGCTTGTCGCCGAGGATGTCATTGAGTGGACGGGGTTAGTCTGCCTGCACATCGTCGTGGCCGATAAAATTGCGGACCGCGTCGTCGGCACCATCCAAAAAGCGGCGCATACCGGCAGCAAAACCGACGGAAAAATATTCGTGACCGAGGTTGTGGAAGCCGTTAATGTGCGGACGAACGAGCGCGGAGAAAAAACGCTTTAAGCGTTCCCTCGGCAAAAAGGTTTGCCGAGGGAGGGAATTGAACCCCCGACGCCAGCTTTTTCAGAGCTGCGCTCTACCACTGAGCTACCTCGGCTTTCGGACGAACATTTTACCGTATCTGCCGAAGCTCCGGGAGCCGGAACTAAAGAAGATTTTGCGGGTCGGGATGAAATTTGAGCATGACTCCGGATTTGCGAAATTGCGAAACAACGGGTCCGAGGGCGTCCATGGGGAATTCTGCTCCGGGGTCATTGGAGCGAAGAACGACTTGAAAGCGCCAGTTTTGCCGGATTTTTTGGAAAAAACTCGGCCCTGCGCCCATCGCTTCCATGTTTGTTTCAAGGCCCTTGGCCCGCAGAGCGTCGAGCATTGATCGCGCCGCCTCTTCCACCTTTTCCCGTTTCGAGCCTTTGAGTTCGATGGTGAACAGACGCGTAACCGGCGGCAGGCGCATGCGGCGGCGGATTTCAATTTCGCGTTGATAAAAGAGGTTTAAATCATGGGCAACCAGGCTTTGGAAAAGGTAATGATCCGGATTCCTGGTGCGGATTAAAACTTCGCCCGGATCACGGCCGCGTCCGGCGCGCCCGGACACCTGGCAAAGGGTTTGAAAGGCCCGCTCACAGGCCCTGAAATCAGGCAGGACCAGCTCATTATCCGCATCCAAAACCACGACCAGGGTGACCAGGGGGAAATTCCAGCCTTTGGTCACCATTTTTGTGCCGACCAGGATTTTTGATTGCCCGGCCTTAAATTCCGCGTAAATGGGGGCGGAGGTTTTAGCCGTGTCCCGGTCCAGGCGTAAAATTTTCAGGCCCAGCGCCTCCTCAATATCCTGCGCGATGCGCTGAGTGCCCACGCCTTTGGGTTTGAGGTGTTCCTTCGGCGCTCGGCAACGGGGGCAGGATTCCGGCGGTTTTTTGCGGATGCCGCAATGATGGCAGCGCAGCGTGACCGCGGCCTCTTCCCTGTGCAAGGTCAGCGGCAATTGGCATTGATTGCAGAGAACGCTTGTTTTGCAGTGCTCGCAGGTCAGCACGCGGTTGAACCCGCGCCGATTGTGATAAACCAAAACATGCCGGTTCGTCTCGATGGTGGCGCGAATCGTTTGAATCAAGCCCGCATCCAGTCCGTCGACCGGGCCGCTTAACGATTCCAGGCGCACGGCGGGCAGGGTGCTGCCCCCGAAACGATGTTCCAGGCGCACGGCGGGCAGCAGGCCCGCTTCGATGGCGTGATAGCATTCCAGGCTGGGCGTGGCTGAGGCGAACACCGCCAGGGCTTCTTCTTCCTCGGCCCGCCAAAGGGCAACGTCCCGGGCGTGATAAGCCGGCGGCGGAGTTTCCTGTTTAAACGAGGAGTCTTGCTCTTCATCGATGATCACGGCCCCTAGTCCGGTCAAGGGCAAAAAGACGGCGCTGCGTGTGCCCAGGACGAATCGGATCTCCCCGCTCAACATCCGATTCCACAGGGTCTTTTTTTGCGCGCCGGATACGCGCGAATTCCAGCAGGCAAAGGCCGGTCCCAGGGTCAACTCGGATTCAAAGAGTTCCAGAAATTGCGGGGTCAGCGCGATCTCCGGAACCATGTAAATGACGGAACGGTTTTGAGCGAGCAGCTTTTTAATGAAGGCTAAAAGCACATACGTTTTTCCCGATCCCGTCGGACCCCAGAGATAAATCTGTCGGCGTCCTTCTCCGGCATGGTGCAGCAAAGCCTCGAAGGCTTGCCGTTGTTCATCATTGAGTTCGGGGTCGGCGCCGGTTGATTGGATGGCGGCGGATGGCCGCGTTTCTTGAGGCAGGAGCCGTGGAAAAGGCAACGCTGTTTTGAACGCGTGGGCCAAGCCTGCGGCATAATGGCGGGCCATTTTTTTAGCCAGCGCCAGGGTTCTCAGGCGAATGGCGTCGGGCCATGTGACGGATTCGATGATTTCGCCGTGAGGCCCGCCGAAGCGGGCCTCAGCATAGATTTCAGCGACGGCGCCCCAAAGGCCCCGGCGCCGGAACGGAGCCAACACCCAAGACCCGGATTGAACCTGCCCGCGAAGGGCTTCGGGGATTTTATATTCGAAAAGTTTCGGAGGAAAAAGTCCGATGGGAAAGGAGACCGCGGCGTAGGAATCGGTTTTTAGCTTCGCGCCGGGTGTTTCGAAAAAATCAAGAGGCAGGGCCGGTGAATCGGCTTGGGGTGCGCTCATGAAGAACCGGCCGGGGATCTCCGTCTGCCGGCGGGCTATTTTTTGCTTTCAGCCTTTTCCCGCTCTTTCTTTTTAGGGGCCTCGTCCTCGTCATCCTCCGTTTTGAGTTTCAGCTTGGCCCGCGCTTCTTCTTTGTCTTTTTCCTTGGCCTGTTCCTCTTCCTTTTCGATGGCCTTGATCTCCTTGGCGATGTAATCGGCGTCGATTTTTTTGGAGAGAACGTCGGCCAAGGCTTTCTCCAAAATCTCGTTCTTTTTCAAGTGCATATTTTCCTGGCGCCTTTTGAGCACATGGGCCCATTGAACGGCAATATCCACGATCGGATAGCGCCGGCGGGGGGTATCGAGCAGTAATCCTTCAAGGGGCACGGCGCCGTTTTCAGCGGGCGTTTCTTTTTTCTTGGACATACATTCCTCCTTCACAGAGCTCCGGAGGACGCCGGCCCGCCGGAGGCGGGACCCCTGCAGTCCTCCTAATGAACATCAACCGTAAGTCAGGGCGCTGAGGCTTGCGGCCACCCATCCTTTGGGATTTGTTTTGAGCCTTTTTAATTCCTCGGCGCGGACAATGGCGAAAAAGTCGTTGGTCGCCCGGCCGAGTTCGTCGTTGATCAAGACATAGTCGTAGCGCGGCAATTCGCGCAGTTCCATATCGGCGTTGGCGATGCGCCGGTCCATGTCGGATTCCCGGCGTTTTTTAAGACGCGCGATCCAGGCGTTGCGGGTGGGGGGCAGGAGAAAAATGCGCACCGTGTCATGAGGGTAGGCCTCAGCCAGGGCTCTGGCCCCTTTAATATCAATGGCCAATAGTACGTATCGCCCTCGGGACAAGGCGCGCTCAAGCTCCTCTTTCGGGGTGCCGTAAAAAGCGCCGTGAGCTTCAGTGCGTTCCCAAAAACGCCCTTGGCGCCAAAATTCTTCAAATTTTTCCCTGCTCACAAAATGATAATCGCGCCCGTTTTTTTCTCCGGGCCGGCTCGGTCTCGTCGTATAAGAAACGGGGTGAATAAAACGGGCGTCTTTGTACACAATAGCGCGGGCCAGCGTTGATTTTCCGGCTCCGGACGGCGCGGAAAGGACGAACAGCAGGCCTTTTTTGTTTCTGGGCATACTAATCAAAAAACAAAAATAAACGCTCTTTTAAGGAATTTCGCAAAAAATAATCCGTCCCGAAGCTCGTTGCCGGGATTGATGAATCAATTAACATTCTATCAAAAAAGAGGAGGGGATTCTTTCAAATAACGCTTATATTCGGCTTTAAAGTCAGCCGGCAGCGGGGCTTTGACGGTCAGGGTTTCGCCGGTTCCCGGCGGCCAGGCAAGCCGGAGTTGACGGGCATGGAGCATCAGGCGCGAAAAAACAGGGAGGCTTTTTTCTTCTTTTTTTCTGCGTATCCCGTAAATCGGGTCTCCCAGCACCGGGTGCCCGATCGACGTCAGGTGGAGCCTGATTTGATGCGTGCGTCCGGTGATGGGCCTAACCTCGAGCAAAGAGGCCCAGCCGTAGGTCTTAATGACTTTGACCAAGGTTTGAGCTTCTTTGCCTCCGGCACCCCCGGCTTTCATGGAGACGCGTTTGTTGTGGTAGCTTTTCAACAGCGGTTGATCGACGGCGAATTCTTTGAAGCGAGGTTCTCCTTCGACAACCGCTGCATAGAGTTTTTCGATTTGCCGCTTGGCGAAGAGTTTGTGCAGATGCCAATAGGCCGGGGCTGTTTTAGCGATCAGGAGAATTCCCGATGTTCCGGCATCAAGACGGTGGACCATTCCGTTCCTGGGCACAGTCATGGTATCCGGGTATTTTTTGCGCAGCCACCCCAGGACGCTGGGTCGCTTGAAAAGATCGAGGTTTTGCGCAGTTTGATGGGGCAAGTCAAAAGCCAACGAAGAGGTCGGGTGAACCAGCAGCCCGGCCGGTTTGTTGACGGCCAACAACCCGGAGTCTTCATAAAGAACGGTCGGCGCCGCGGCGCGTGGTTGTTCGACGTTCGGCGGCGTTTGATGCTGAAGGATGATTTCTTCCCCGCCGGATAGTCTAAAACCGATGGAGGTGATTATTTTAGGGGCGCTGTCCGGGGTTTCGCGGATGCTGATCCATCCCTGGCGGATCATGCGTTGAAGCACGGAGCGGGAGAACCCCAGCCCTTGGCGGGCTAGGTAAAGGTCCAGGCGCCTGTGATCGGGCTTGGGATCGACTTTGATGGTGACCGGAGCGCTCATTCTAAAGAGTATTAAATTTAGCCGACAGGTAAAGCCCGAATCCGGCCATGATGAATAGAACGCCCAGCATGACGACGGGAAACCCGGGATCATAAGCGATTTGAATGCCCGAGAATAGAACGGGATCGATGGAAGCCAGACGAAAGGGCGGGGGCGGTGCGCTGCGCAGGCTGCCGTCCGGCAATTCTTCGAAAGCCACGCCCGGGCGTTTCAACAGGAGCCAGATGGGGTTTGATGCAACGCCTTGATGGTCGAAGACGACGGAGAGAGCCGGTTCTTTCCAATCCAGGGATTTGGTATCCGCCCGGTTCCCCATAACGGCAAAGTCGGGCATCATCGAGCGCCCGGTGACGGAAAAAGGCGTTTCAGGGATGCGCTCCGGCGCATTCATGCGCAGGGCGATGCGCGTGGCGGTGGAGAGTTCCAATTCCGCGCTGTTGAACATGCCGGTCGCGCCCCAACTAGCCTGATACAAACGCACCGGAGCTAAGGGCATGAGATGATGAAGCGATAGAGGCTCGTTGACGCGCAGCGTTTGACGTTTGACCCGACCCCCGGCCGCCACCTGAATGTCGCTTGCAAAGACGCGAGGCGTTGTGGTGCCCGGATAAAAATCGACGGTGAAATCAAACAAACTCACCGTGGACGCGGGAAAACGGGCCATCGCTCTATCCTGGCCCGGCAGAATCATGAGGAACTCTTCAAAACCCCAGATGCCTTTTATGAGAGAGCCCGACAACACAATCACCAAGCCGATATGATTGACGAGCGAACCCCATTTGGCCCGCGGAAAATTAAATTTTCCGCGCGATCTCCAATTTGAAATTTCAAATATTAAATCTTTGAGCTGCGGCCAAACGCGGCAAATCCAGATGTTGAATCCCAATAACCCCAATAGACCCATGATCAACGGCGTGTGATAGAGATGGAACAGGCCCATTTTGAGCAACAGAGGGCCCAGGCGTTCGTGGCTGGCTATGAATTGTTCGACCTCATGAGGCACCTTTCCTTCTTGGGGGATCAGCGTTCCCAGGGCGAACAACGCGGCCAGAACCGCGATGAGGGCGACATTGAAGCGAACGGAGCGCAATAGATTAAGAGTATTTTTCATGGAACGATCGCCGCCGGTGTTTACTTGAAATTCTTGCGGACAAAATCCACGATGTGGCGGCTGCTGATGCCATGCGCATCCAGGAGCTCCTCCGGAGCGCCTGATCTGGGCAAGCCCCGGACCGCCAGTTTGTGAACGGTCACAGCCTCGCCGGAGAGCGCGTCCAGCACCGCATCGCCGAGTCCGCCTTCAGCATAGTGGTCCTCGACCGTGAGCACGCGCCCGCGGCAGGCCTTGGCCGCTTCTTTAAGCGTGCGCGCATCGATGGGCTTGATGCTGTAGGCATCGATGATGCGAACCGGCAAACCTTCGGTTTTGAGGATTTCATAAGCCTTGAGCGCTTCATAGACCGTGATGCCCGCGGCCACCACGACGCCGGTATCTTGACCGCTTGATTTGAGAACTTTGGCTCCGCCGGCAGGGAACCGTTCCGAGGCTTGATAGATGACCGGAGTTTTAGGGCGGGTTGTGCGGATGTAGACGATGCCCGGCAATTTTGCGGCCTCGAAGACCGCCTGAGATGCGGCCTGGGCGTCGGCCGGATAGAAAACGGTGGCCGTCGGAACAGCGCGCATCATGGCCAAGTCTTCCAGCGCCATTTGCGAGGGGCCGTCTTCGCCGATGGAGACCCCGCAATGAGAGCCCGCCAGCTTGATATTGGCGCGCGAAATCGCGGCCATGCGGATTTGATCGTAAGCCCTGGCGAAGAAAGCGCCGAATGTCGAGGCGAAGGGAATTTTGCCCCGGGTCGCTAGTCCCGCGGCCGCGGACACCATGTTTTGTTCGGCGATGAAACCTTCAAAAAACCGCTGAGGGTGGCGTTTGAGAAAAACCTCGGAAAACGTCGAGTTTTTGGTGTCTCCGTCTAAAGCCGTGATCCTGGAATCGGCGTCGCCTAATGCGGCTAGCGCCGCGCCATAGGCTTCGCGCGTCGCCACTTTCTCTCCCTGTTGATAAGCAGGCGCAACCGGCGTTTCCCCGCGGGGTTGAGCCGGACGGGCGCTTTGCGGCGATTTCATGGGAATCGGGGGATGGAAATCATCGGGGATATCGCCCAACTCCGCCAGGGCGCGTTCCATCTCTTCGCCTTTTTTCAGCGGCTTGCCGTGCCAATTGTCTTTATTTTCGATAAAGGACACGCCTTTGCCTTTGAAGGTTTTGGCGATCAGGGCCGTGGGCTGCCCTCTAGGCGTTTGGGCTTCGGCCAACGCCGGCAGGATTTCGTCAAAATCATGCCCGTTGATGACGCGCGTGCGCCAGCCGAAAGCCGCGAAGCGCTTGGCGTAAGCTTCGGCATCATGGCCTAACGACGTTTCCTGGCTTTGGCCCAGGCGATTGACATCGACGATCGCGATCAAATTGTCCAATTTGTAGTGGGCGGCTAATGCCGCGGCTTCCCAAACAGCGCCTTCCATGGCTTCTCCGTCGCCCATCAAAACATAGACGCGATAATCGAGGCGGTCGAGGTATTTTCCGGAGAGCGCCATGCCCAGGCCGATGGAAAGCCCTTGGCCCAGAGAGCCGGTCGCCACTTCGGCATAGGGAAAACGCGGGGTGGGGTGGCCTTCCAAATCGCTGTCGATTTTTCGAAGCGTCAGGAGTTTTTCCTTGGGGAAGGCTCCGGCCAAGGACCAGGCCGCGTACAACAGCGGAGCCGCGTGGCCCTTGGAGAACACAAAACGGTCGTTGCCCGGATGGCCGGGATTTTGCACGTCGAAGCGCATGGCTTCGAAAAAAACGGCGGCGGTTAAATCCGCGGCGGACATGCAGGAGGTCGGGTGCCCGGAACCGGCTTCGCTCGTGGCTTTAATCGAATAATGTCTGAGCCAGCGGCTGCAGGTCGCCAAAAGCGTTGTTTTATCGGCGATGGCCATTTTGCTTATTTTACTTTTTAGCGGCGGCCGATGGGGATATCCCGGACAAGCCCGCGCACGGCCCCTTCTAAAGCGCTCTCCAGATCGATGCCTTCGTAGCTGTAGCTTCCCGCCCAGAGCACTTCGCCGCTTTTCGGCAGTTGAAGTTCCGCGCTCAGCGCGGCTTGGGCGTAAGTGGCCACGAGCCGGGCGTCGGCGTCTCCGAAGACGGCTTGGGTATAGGGCTGGGAGCCGGAAACCGGAACCGGAGGATAACCCGGATCTTCTTCAAATTGCACGGTGCTGGAGGTCTGCGTTTGATTGCTGGAGGCGGTGGTTTGCTGGGTCAGGCGTTTTTTCGCGGTGCGGACAATGTAGCGTTTTTCAGGATGTTCTTTGGCCACGGCCACGACCAAGAGCGCATCGGCGCGACCCGCGGTCGCCGTTTGCGCCAATGGCGTGAGTCCGGCCAACAAGAGTTCTTTGGAAATTAAGGGGGCGATGCTGTCTTTGGCTTTGATTTGCACAGCCCGGATGCTTGCGAAATCAAAGTTCGGCCGCGCCGCGCTTTTAGGCAGGCTCGAACAGGAGGTCAGGGTTAAGAGGGCCGCCAGCGGAAAAAATTTCATGGCAGATTATTCAGATGTTTTCGGGCCAATTCTTTCGTTTTTTCATTTTGAGCGAGATCGAGGACTTTGTTCCAGGCGGCTTTGGCTTTTTCGGGATTTTTTATTTTTTCATTCAAAAAACCCAATGAGATGTGACTCGCCACGGAATCGGGCTCAAGAGCGGCCGAGCGTTCGAAAGCCGCGATGGCCGCGGCCCATCGTTCAAGCCGCCTGGCCGTATGACCCATCAGCAGAAAAACCTGTGCGTTGTCCGGTTCTTGCCGGGCCAGCGTTTCCAGGAGCGTCAACGCTTTTTCATACTGTTTTTCGTTGTAGGCCTTGCTCGCTTCGGCCAAGGTCTGGGCCGCCGAAGGAAGCGCGGTGAGCGCGATCAGCGCGGCGATGATCAAACCGAGGAATTTGTTCATTGATGATTTCGCTCCAACGCCGCGATTTTTTTAATGCGTTTTTTGTGCCGGGGTTCCGTTGAGACCTCGGCGCTTAAGAAGGCGAGCAAGCTGCGTTTGGCTTGTGGTATCGACAGGAGCCGCCCTGAAAGACAAAGGATATTCGCCGCGTTATGCTCTTTCGCCAGCGTCGCGGAGCGTTGATTCCAGACCACGGCGGCGCGGATGCCGGGAATTTTATTGGCGGCGATGGACATGCCGATACCCGTGCCGCAGCAGAGCACGCCCATGTCCGCTTTTTTGCGGTGAACGGCCAGGGCCACGCTTTTGGCGTAGTCCGGGTAATCAACTCGCGTCTGATCGTTGTCGCAGCCGAAATTCAGCACGCGAAATCCTCGCCGGCTTAAGAATCGGAGCAAAGTATTTTTCAGCGCCCACCCCGCATGGTCGCTGCCGATCGCAATGATTGATGACGCTTTTCGCATCTATTTCTATTATCTATTATCCTAAGCTCAATGGAATTCTTAAGGCGCCTGTTCAAAGGCAAAAAAACAATTTTGGTGGCCGACGACGAGCCGGGGCTGCTGGAGACCACGGTGTTGGCCCTGCAGCACAAAGGGTACCGCGTGCTTAAAGCGGCCAATGGCTCGGATGCGTTCGCCATCGCTTTGTCCGTGAAGCCGGATTTGATCGTGTTGGATATCCGCATGCCCGGCATGGACGGATGGGATGTTTTAGGCGCGGTGCGCTCATCGAAGGTGTTGAAAGCCACGCCGGTGTTGATGTTGACCACCGTCAATCAAACCGGAGATATCAATAAAAGTTTTGAAATGGGCGCCAGCGATTACATCATTAAGCCCTTGGACGCCGGCAAACTCTACCGAAAGGTCGAGGCCTTGATCGGCCTGCCGTAAACCGATGCTCTCCGTTTTGATCACGGGCGGCGCCCGCCGGGTGGGAGCGGCCATCGCCGAACTTTTGGCTCGCCGCAAGGCAAACCATATTATTCTTCATGCCAATCGTTCCGTGGGGGAGGCCAGGCGTTTATCGGCGAAGCTGCGCAACCTGGGCGCGCGCAAAGTCAGCGTTTTAAGCGCTGATTTAAGCCGCCATCCCCAAGTGAGCCGCCTGGGCCGCGACGCGTTTCGTCTCGAGCCTTCGCTCAACGCCGTTGTTTTTAACGCAAGCGTGTACGAAGAAACGCCCTTCGGCGGCGTTCGGGAGCAGGATTGGGATCGTCACCTGGACATCAATTTGAAAAGCGTTTTTTTTCTGGCCCAACAACTGGGGCCGGCGATGAAGAAAAAAAACGGAGGCCGCATGGTGTTGATCGGCGATTGGGCGGGGCTTCGGCCTTATGCCCAGTACATCCCCTATTGTTTGTCAAAAACGGGGATTTTATACCTGACGCAGGCCCTGGCCAAGGCCCTGGCGCCCGAAGTGGCGGTTAATGCGGTGCTGCCCGGTCCCGTGCTGCTGCCGCCCGATTTCACCGGCCGGGAAATTCAATTAGTCCGGCAGGCGACATTGCTCAAAAAATTGGGCACGCCCGAGGCCGTGGCCAAGGCGGTCCGGTTTTTTCTGGAAGAGGCGGATTTTTCGACAGGCGCTTGGCTTACCGTTGACGGCGGCCGGTTGATTGCTTAAAAAAGGGGAGGGTTTATGCCTTATCGCGTGACGAAAACCATCGATTTTTCCTATGGGCACCGTTTGTTGAATTACAACGGTCCATGTCGGCATTTGCACGGCCATAACGGTCGCCTGGAAATCATTTTGGGCTCCACCAAACTTGATCCGCGCGGCATGGTCGTTGATTTCGCGGATATCAAAATGAAAATCAAGCGTTGGGTCGACGATCATTGGGATCACCGGATGATCCTTAATAAAAAAGACCCGTGGTTGCCGGAGTTGAAAAAGCTCGATTCTACCATCGTGACCGTGGACGACAACCCCACTGCCGAGCATTTGTCGCGGTTGCTCTTTGAGGTTGTGAGGAAACTGGGTTTCCCGGTCGTGGAAGTGCGTTTATGGGAAACCCCCGCGTCCTGGGCTTCCTACAGGCTGACGTCCACCTGAAAAATTCGGGGCGAGAGCGGGACCGTCGGGTATTTGCTCAAGAGCAGGGTCCCGCGAAGCCCGAGTTTTTTGTTCAGGAATTTTTTCATGGCCAAGGCCAAATCTTCGACCCATTCATAATGGCTGCCGGAGAATTTTTTGATCAAGGCCTTTGAAACGGCCCAATAATCGGGCGGCTTGCCGCGCACATTGATTTCAAGCGTAACGTCGATTTTTTGCAGATGAGTTTTTTCCCAGGGGAGGTCGCCGATATAAAGCTTGAGCCCGATGCCGACGAGCCGGATTCTCACAGGAAAGAAATTAAGAAATTTTGCATGCGGCGATAGCCCAGCCAACTTATGCGGTAAACGCCGTAAGTGATGAAGAAAGCCGCGCCCACGTCGATGGAATAATGAAGGCGGCTGGCCAACACCTCGAAGGCCAGCAGCAAGGAGAATCCCAGGCAGGCCCGTTTGACCCATGGCGTTCTGGAGATCAGGTACCCCATAAAAGGAAGCGCGGTATGCCCGGAGAAAAACAAGGTGTGGCGAAAGTCGAAGTGTTGAGCGGCCCACTGTAGAGGGTAGTGCCCGAAGGCGGGCGCTTCATGGGGCAGGCCCAGGGGCGTCAGCATGGTGAAGACGGCTCTGGTGGCGATCAGCAGTGAAAACGTCCAGACATAATAAGGCCAGCGGCTTTTTGGTTCATAGAGAAAAACCCCAATGGCCAACGTCGCGGAAAAGCCGACGAATCCCCAGATATGAACAAGCGGCCAATCCAACGGCGGTAGAAACTGAAACAGAAGGTCATGCGCCGGCGGAAAGTTAACCGCGATTTTATTGATATAGGAGCCTGTAAACCAATTAACGGCCAGGGCGGATAAAAAAATCAAGCCGGCCGCAAAACACTCCCCTAAAAAAAGCCGCCGGTTCGTTATGGCTCCGGGCGCGGTCAGCGTCGGCATAACCGTTAGTTTACCTTACAGCCGGCGATTTTCGTCTTGCGTCGATTGACCATTGTGGCGGCAATTAATCGCTGCTAGTCTATAGCAGGCAAGGAGGGAAGTTGGCGCATTCGGACGCGCAGTCGTTGGCTATTGAGACGGCGCATTGGATTTGGCTGGGCGGAGCCATCGGGCTGTACGCCGGTCAGCGTTTCGATCCGGTCGAGCTTCAGCAAACCCTGCCTAATGTCAAATTGCTGGCTTGTGCGGACGGGCAGGCCATGATCCGCGAAGGCGAAGTTGGGGACGATATTTATATTCTTCATAAAGGGTCGGCATTGGTTTCAAGGAATGGAAAAGCAGTGGGTGAGCTCACTCCGGGCGACTTTTTCGGCGAGATGAGTTTTTTGGTCCAAGCCCCGCGCGCCGCCACGATTACGGCCGTTAAAAATTGCCAGATTTTTTGTATCCCTTCGGCCGACCTCGAGCGATTTGTCGGCAAGTCCCCGGCCCTATTGGCCGCCATGCGTTCAGCCGCCAAGCGGCGGATGTCCAAGTTGATCGGGCCCTGAAGTTCGCGCCCATACTCGTGGTAAAATTTGGTGTTCCTGGGCGATCCTTTCTTTTTTCGTGGCCCCATCGTCTAGCGGCCTAGGACGTTGCCCTCTCAAGGCAAAGATCACGGGTTCGAATCCCGTTGGGGCCACCAACCTTTTTTGGCTCTTGTGCC
>JACPAN010000024.1 GCA_016180815.1 Elusimicrobiota bacterium | reverse complement strand
GTATCGTGACGTTAAAAACCAACTTGATCTTGTTCATGCGGGCGATCAATTCTTTGTCCGCCGCGCAGTAACCGATGCGCATCCCGGCAAGCCCCATGATCTTGGATAAAGTTCTCAACACGATGAGCCTGGGGTAGAGCTTAAAATAAAAAAGCATGCTGCGAGGGTAAAGCTCCGGATACAAATCCCGGGCAAACTCTCCGTAAGCCTCATCCAGAACAACCGCGGGCCCATCGGGACCCAATCGTTCGAATAAAACCCTTAACTCTTGATCCGTATTGAACGTGCTGGTGGGGTTGTTGGGATTGGCGATAAAAAGAACCTTGGCCCGCCGATCCAAAGCCTCCTGCGCCATCTGTTTTAAATCAACGTGAAAATCTTGAACGGGAACCTCGATCACGTTGGCTCCCATGAGCTGCGCGTGCTGGCGATATCGAGAAAAGGCGTATTGGCTGAGCACGCAGCAATCATCGGGCCCCAACAGGGTCTCCGCAATCAAACGCAAGGCTTCATCGATGCCGGAGGTGACTAAAATTTCATCCGCCGAACTTCCCGAATGCGAGGCAAGAGCCTCCCTCAGCGACGGGCTGGTTGCCTCGGGATAACGGTGAATTTCTCGCGCTCCCCGGCGAATAGCCGCGACCGCCTTAGGGGAAGGCCCTAGGGGATTTTCATTGGAGGCGAGCTTGATGATCCTGCGCCCCGCAAGATCGCGGCGTTCGCTTTTTAATTGAGCGATCGATGTTCCCGGAGCATAGCTTTCCACGTTGCCGATGGCGAGTTTCATTGTTCGACCGTGCGGATGTCCGGGTTATCTAAATCTAATCGCGGGATGAAAATATCGAGCACTTCCACCCCGGCCGGCCCAGCCTCGAATTGATGACGTGTTTTGGCGGGCAGGAAGGCAAAATCCCCTTTCTTAAAGCGCACCGACCGGCCGTTAATCCTGGCTTTTGCGCTGCCTCGCAGAATGAAAAAAAATTCATTGGTTTTTCTGTGGTAAATGGAAGGCGTTTGAGCTCCGGGCTTCATGGTCAGGCGCAGCGCTGAAAAAGTTCGGACGGCGGCGGGGATCAACGGAAACACCGTCAACGCTCCAAAACGCCTTGGCGCCGGTTTTTTTTTCAAGCTACTCCTCGCGCGTTTCCCTAGGATGACTGAAGACGTAATAGGGTACGCCTGTAACCGGAGGAATAAAATGGATATCCCTCCTGATGCCGTAAATTTTGATCCTCTGGTAGGTAAACAGGCTTAAGGCCTGCTCATGGACATATTGATCCAGTTCCATCCCTATTTTGTGCTGCTCGTTTTCATCGAGAGCTCCCACCATCTTGGTTAAAAGCTCGTCATACTTGGCGTCCTTGTTGACGCTGAAAGGAGACAAAGAAGACAAAAAGATAAAGTGAATGAAGAACGAATGGCTCATCGGATCGGGGCAGCCGGCATACACCCAATCCCAAGATTCCTTTTGCATATCAGACACGGCCACGGCATCCGTGGTGGGATGGATATCAACATGAATATTGACTCGAGCCAGTTGCTTGGCGATGATTTGCATGGTTCTCATCGCATTGACCTTGACAAGGGCCTTGACGCGGAAACCGTCGGGATAACCCGCATCCGTCAACAACCGGCGAGCTTTTTTGGGATTGTAAGGATAGGGTTTTAAGCCGGGGTTGTGCCCGATCTCGCCGGGCATGGTCATGGTGGCGAGCGATTTGCCGTTTCCCAGTAAATCGTAGCGTATCAGGTCCTTCTTATCGACGGCATAGTTGAGCGCTTGGC
The DNA here is from genome assembly GCA_016180815.1 of Elusimicrobiota bacterium. NCBI lineage: Bacteria > Pseudomonadati > Elusimicrobiota > Elusimicrobiota bacterium. The sequence continues at coordinate 39,130 of JACPAN010000024.1, read as the reverse complement.
GCACCCTGCGATCGGACAAAGGACCGGTTTTGGAGTTTAAACTTGAGGCAACCGTATAAAAACCCTCCTTCTTAACGATCCTGACGATGGGGCTTTTCATCACTTCAAGCGTTGCCGTGCCCGGCACTTCCGTAACCAAATCAATTTCGCCTTTTAATAATTGATTGATTTGTTCATCGCCGGGAATGAACTTAAAAACAAGCCCCGTAAATTTTGGATAACCTTTAAGCCAATAATCCGTATTGGCCGCCAGGACAATTTCTTTGTTTTTTTCCCACTGAACGAACTTAAAGGGGCCGGTTCCGACGGGATGCCCGGCAAAATATTGATCTCCGTGCTCTGCGATATATCGAGGAGGCATGATCGTAATTAAAGCGGCGAGACGGTGCGGAAGAATGCCGTCCACGAATTTCGTTTTCAGGACGACATGGCGGGCATCAAGAACGACGACTTTCTCGACGGAACCGAGGAAGCCGGCCCCCGGGTAACCGACCTTGGGATCAACAAACTGTTCGATGCTGAATTTGACGGCCTGCGCGTCGAAAATTTCCCCGTTGTGGAAACGCACGCCCTCCCGCAGCGTGAATTCCAGGCTTCGTTCATCGACCCAACGCCAACTTGTGGCCAACGCCGGTTCGATTTTTCCATCGGTATCCAGCCGCACCAAACCCTCGAACATCTGCTGGATGATGGTATGGTTCTTCTCGGAGAATTCTTTTCGCGGATCAAGCGTTATGGCGTCGTCGACGACGTCTTCGCAGACGCGCAATACTCTTGCCCAAAGCGGCAGGCCGGCCGACTGCGCCAATAATAAAAAGAAAATAAGGGCTCTGAGGGATCTATGATTTCTGTCCAACAATGGCAACCGATGGATGCAGACTGTTTTTGGCAATGGAAATATCGCTGATCCTATTAAATCCGGCGTTGTTCATCCAGGATCGGTACTCATCCAAGGTGTAAACCGAACCTTTGCCCGTAAAAAGAAGCAAATGAAGAGCAAGCAGCGCCGAAAACCTCGGCACTGTCCGGTCCGGGCCGATCACAAAGTCATGAATGACGAGCCTGCCTTGAGGCTTAAGCGCGCGGTAAGCCTTTTGAACCAACCGTCTATTATTAGCCTCGTTTTCCACGTGCGTGACGTTGGAGATCAGGATCAAATCAAACTCCTCGCAGCCGAAGCTGTCGGCGAGGAAATCGGCCTCCCGAAAGCTCAGGCGACCCAACTGCGGGTGTTCCTTAAGCAGCTCTTTGGTGACGCGCAAAGTCACGGGCAAATCAAGCAAAACGCCCCGCACGCGGGGATTCCGCTCGACAAAGGCCGCGGAAAATGTGCCGGCTCCGCAACCGACATCCAGCGTGCGGCCGACGCCGGCCCAATCAAGCCGCGCGGCCAATTCGCGCGCAGGCACGCGGGCGACGTCTCCCATGGCTCGAATATAGTCTTTGGTGAACGATCTCTTGCGAATCCAATCAAGAAGCATGCGCCGGGGCTGCCCTTTCTTTAAAACAAACCGCAGATCAGACCATGCGTCCCAAGTCAGCTCCTGATATTTGAGGATGTTGCCCATATAATTCGGACTGCCGGCGACAAGAAATTTTTTGGCTGATGTTGCGTTGACGTAGCGCCCGTTGCGCTTATGGAGGAATCCGAGCGTCGCCAGCGCATTGAGCAAAATCTCAAGCGCTCTTAAATCAAGGCCGAGCTTGCGGCTTAATCGCCGCGAGGAATCCAACCCTCCTGCGATCCGGGAAAAAAGATCGTAATGCAGCGCCACCAAGAGCGGCTTGGAGCTTCGATAGCCGATGGCAATCGCCTGAAGGCTGTTGAGGTCTGAAAAAAACTGAAGATCCGCCGGCATATTCAAGTAGCGGTTAATTCTTGGTTGATGGTTTTCGCCCGCCCGCCGAGCGCAGGGGGTTCCCAAAAATCCGTCAGCACATCAACAACGGCGGGTTTCCCTTGCCGTATGGCTTCATCGACGGCTTGAGCGAGTTCGCCCGGTTGCCGGACGCGCCAACCCACGGCGCCCATGGCCTCAGCCATGGCCGCCGCATCGATGGGACGGCTGAAAACCGGATTGCTGCAGCTCTCGCCGTAAAGCGTCTTCTCTCCGTGATAAATCATGGCGTGCCCGCCGTTATTGATCACCACCCAGATGACCGCAACGCCGTATTCCACCGCCGTGTGAACCTCCATGCCGTTCATGGCGAAAGCCGCATCCCCCACGATAGCGACAACGGCCCGGCCGGGATGCGCCAGCTTGCCTGCGATGCTGCCGGCCACGGCAAAACCCATGGACGCCATCCCCATATTCACGAAAAACGACTGATCCTGATACACGGGAAAATGCTGGGCGACCCATGTTCTGATGCTGCCGTTATCGACGAAAACAAGGCAATCCCTGGGGATCGCGCAACGCAATTCCCGCAATACCGCCTGAGGCTTCAACGGACCGCCGGGATCGAAAACGGGTTCCGCGGCCGGACGCGACGGCGTGTAAGCCGGCCGTCCTAATGAAGGGGGATTGAACTTGAGCTCGCGCTCGATCGCATAAAGAAGCTCGATGAGCACCGCGCCCGCATCGCCGATCATCGCGACGTCCACGGGGTAATTTCTCCCCACCTCGGCGTGGTCGATGTCGATCTGCAAAAAATTCAGCTTTTGAGAAAAACGACGATCCCAACCGCACGTTGAAACCTCCCCCAAGGACGTGCCGATGATTAAAACCGTGTCCGTTCCCTGGCTCAAGACATACTCCTGAGCCGATGGGTTGCCCGAGTACCCGAAAACCCCCAACGACAACGGGTGATCTTCCGGAAAAACGCCCTTGGCTTTAAACGTGGTGGCCACGGGGATTTGAAGCCGTTCGGCCAACCGTCTTAACGGCGCCGCGGCCTTGGCTAAATTGACCCCATGGCCCGCCACGATGACGGGACGCCGGGCGCCCAAGAGCAAACGCGCTCCTTGATTAACCGATTGACGGTCGAATAATTGCGGCTGAAACTTAAACTCATTCGCCGGGATCAACTCGCGCGCAACCGGCTGAGTCATGAAATTCAGCGGGATATTGAGATGAACCGGACCCGGACGGCCGCTTTGCATCACCCGAAGGGCGGTTCGGATCGCGGCCCCTATTCGTTCCGGATGATAAACCATGGAACTCCATTTCGTGACGGATTTGTAGAGCCCGACGATGTCGATGGTTTCCTGGCTGCTTTCCTGAAAAGCGCCTTTCCCGAATTGATGGGTGGGAACCTGGGCCGTCAATAAAAGCAGCGGGATATGATCGGCGTAAGCCACGGCAACGCCGGTCAGCGCGTTGGTGGCTCCCGGTCCTGTCGTTGTGCAGCAAACCCCGATCTTGCCGGAGGCGCGGGCATAGGCGTCGGCCATAAAGGCGGCGCCCTCTTCATGCTTGGTCAGGATCGGCTTGATGTTGCCGCGCTCGCTGAGCGCCTTATAAAGGGGCGCATTTGGGCCGCCCGGAATGCCGAAGATATACCGCACACCCTCTTGCTCCAAATATTCCAAAAGAAGATGGGCCCCGGTCGTCTTAACGGCTTCAGGCGCCGAGATCATTTCCAACAATGATGTTGTCCCCACTTTTAGTTATTGTAGGATTTCATTCTTTTAATGTTATCACTTTTTACTAAGTAATCATATCATAATAAGTCATTTATTATTTAATTGACAAGTGTTAATGGCCTCTGAACATTAGGGAAAAATTTCTTTCCCCGTCACGCCCGCGCAGGCGGAGGCCCAGGCCTGGTCCCGCCTATAAAAAATCAGCCCTCCCCAAGTCCTAAAATTCTTTGCCAAATTAAAGACCAGGGAGGGTTATGAAACTCAATCAAGCGCGATTGAGCAGGGAAATGGTAGCAGAGCTGGCGGCCCAGTCTACATGAAAGATAGAACTTTCCGGGCCGCCTTCGTTTGGGCGGGATAAGCTACTTTCGCTTTCCCGCGGCGAACTGATACTTGCCGGTCTTGTGCCCGCCTACCCGCTTCAGGAGGCCGGCCGCCAATAGAGGTTTGATAATGTGATGGGCGCCCGGCTTTGTCACACCGAGAGCTTTCTGGATTTCATGAATTCCCAAAGGGCTCTCCCTCAGCAGAGACAGCAGCTTTTCCTGCTTCGGGGTCAACGTGAGCTGTAGGCCGAGGGTCGAGATGTTGACCGACTCGATGCGCTTCCAAGCCCGCTCCAGGGCCTCATTGATGGCCTCGGCGATGTATTCCACCCAGCCTGTCAGATCATTGCCTTGTGTCTGGGCGCGGTTCAGGGCCCGGTAGTAACCCTGGCGGTCTTCCAGCAGAACCTCATCGACCGCGAAGATATGGCTGGTGTCGAGCTTCCGCCGGTAGAGCTGCCACGCGGCCAGGGCGCGGCCCACGCGTCCGTTGCCGTCCCCGAAAGGGTGAATGAACTCGAACTGATAGTGGAGGATGGCGGAACTGACGACCGCGGGCCAGGCCCGTCCGGCCCCATTGAGCCATTCCAGAAGCTGGCTCATAAGGCCGGGGACCTCGCCAGCTTTAGGAGGAAGATGATTACCGACTCGCACCTGATAAGGCCTGAACAGTCCTATAGGTTCGCGGTCCAAAACGCCCTTCTGCCCGATGATCGAATGAAGCTTCAGCACGTCTCTGACGCCGATTTCCTTGGTGTCGGCGTTCTTCTCGATGAAGCGCAGCGCGACGAAGTAGTTTAAGACCTCTTGGATTGCTTGTGGCTTGGCATTAGGAAGCGCTCCTCCTTCGGCCAGGATCTTGACCTCAGCCAGGGTCAGCGGATTGCCCTCGATAGCTGTGGACCCGTGGACCTGCCGGGCCGCCGCGTCTTTCTGGAGGGAAGGAACCCAAGTGATTCCCACGGTAGCGCTTTGAATCCGGACGTTGAGAGCGCTGATTTCCTCTAGAACCTTGAGCAGGTGGGGAGTCGTTTGGAAGGCTGGAACATAGGCCATATCGTAAGTAAAGTATAAGTAAAGTGATTCGTAAAGTCAATCGGGGCAAAGAAAAGCCCTCCAAGGGTGGAGGGCTTTTCTTGTTATCAGACAAACTGGCGGGGACGACGGGATTTGAACCCGCGGTCTCTGCCTTGACAGGGCAGCGTGTTAAACCAGGCTACACCACGTCCCCAGGAAAAACAGGTTCGAAGGCCACTATTATGATAAACCGCAGACCCAAAGAAAAGAGTAGAATGGCCGCAGCGTGAAATTCAAAAGGAGGCTTTTCATGAAGACCCCCGGAACATTCGCCGCAAAAATTTTTGCCGTGGCTTTGATCCCGGTGTTATTGCCGCTTCATCAACAGGCGGTTCTAGCCCAGGAAGACAATGAATTGGAAGAAGAGTTGATCGAGGAGGCCGAAGAAGTCCAAGAGGCGCCCAAGAAATCGGCTGAAGCGAAAGAAAAGGCTCCCGAATCCGCGCCTCAGCAGAAAGCGGCTCCGGCGCCTGAAGTCAAGGCGGAACCCGCGAAGGCTGAGGCCGCATCCGGCGAAGCCAAAGCGCCAACTCCTGCGGCATCCGAAACCGAGCCGAAACCGGCTCAAGCCGCGCCGGAACCTGTAAAGCCCGCTTCAGTGAAAGCTCCCGCCGCCGCGACCGGCCAAGGCTGCGTTGTTTATGCGGACGGCTTGGTCGCGCTTTACGCCAAAAAAACGGAAGCAATGAAAAAATACGTGGCCAAAGCCAACGGCCGCCTAAAAGCTTTGGTCGAACAGGAAACCTCCATTCAAAAAGAAATCAACGACACCAAAAAAGAAATCGATGCCGCGGAGGACGATCGCGCGAAGAAAAAAGAACTCGGCCGGCATAAAAAACAATTGGACCGCTTGAATAAACAGTTAAAAGAGGCTAAAAAGAATTCCCAGAAGCTTTGCAAAGAGCTGGCCGCTGAACTCGCCGACATCGGCAAAGAGCATCAGCAGGAAATTCGGGACGCGTTTAAAGACGCCCAGAGTAAAATGCTCTACGGAGAAAAAGCGGCCCGTTCAACGGACGCGGATTACGAAGAAGACGATTATTAAGGGTCCGCAATCCCTTGAAGGATGAAGGTAGCAGGTTGTAGCCGGAAAAAGATGGACCACTTTCTTCGGACTACATGGCACACCCTACAACCTACATCCTCGTATAAAGGGAGGAACGGACCATGGATCAAACGGGAAGGAAGAGTATCGCTTACGCGGCCGGGGCAATGGCCCTGGGCATTATCATCGGGAGCGCGCTAAAGAGCCCTGATCTTCGGGCGCAGGTGAATCAGTTGGAGCAGCGCGCCGTGCGCCTGAATCAGCAATTCGGGGACGCGGTCACATCAACTACGGGCGACACCCAGCCGGACCTGGAAACCAGAGTCGGCAGACTCGAACGCCTAACCAGAGAAATAGACCGCGATCTTTCCTGGCTGCAAATGGACGTGCGCAGCCTTCAGTCAAGAGTTTCACACCTGGAATCAAGAATCCGCAGAACGGACTCGGAATAAAGACTTCAGGGATTCGTTATTTCCGGCACCGGCAATAGCCGGGGCTGGTCTTCGCCGGGCTCTTCAACCGGGTTCGGATTCGGCTGCTCGGGCGCCGGTTCTGCCGCCGCGTTGCTTAAAGTTCTGAGCAGCTCAAGGGCCTCGATTTGTTCCGCAGGGGAAATGTATTCCGGATTTTGCGTCTCCTCCCTCATCCGGATATCGTAAAGCGTCGTCATCGCAGAACCATCGGCTTCGGTCAGGCGGGACCGGGCCTTCGTCGCCTCGACATGATGCCCGACAGCCACGCCTAAAGCGCCGGCGCCGATGCTGAAAAGAACCGGCATTAAAATCCAAGCCAATAAACCGCCGGTCAACGCCGCCGCCAAAATTCCACCTGCTAAACCCAAGCCGCCGCCGATGCCAAGGCCGGCCAACATGCCGCCCTTTGCTTTGGCGTCGATATAAGCGCCTCGATCCCGCACCGCGTAACGCCTGATTTCAAGCCACTCTTCGCGGGTGACGAGCCTGCGCCCGAAGTAAAGGCACATGCCCGCGTCCGGACAATTGGAACCCGGCCTTACCGATACGCCCGTTCGAATGCGATAAGTTCGCTCCAATTCCAAACCATTGTTGACTTGGGGCTTGACCGGGTGAACAACCTGAACCGGGAGCATGCGCCGGCCGTCGAATATCTCGGAGGTCATTTCCCAAATTTCCTGACCGTTGAGTTCACGGCGATCGACGGTGGGCTCCGCGGCCAACGGCGAGGCTGCAGCGAACAACAAGACGAATAAAATTTTCCTCATTTGAATCTCCTTTGTTGACATCCGAAATACCCGCCTTTATTATGGTATGTCGGTCCTAGACGCGCGTGGGTCCTTAGGCGCAAAAAATACGGTCCACAAGTCCTATGCCCACCTGAGCCTAAAGTTTTTTTAGGGAGGGCGAGCAATTGGATAGAATTATCCTATGCGCGCGGAGGGAGCCTAGCTTGTCTTCCATCGGAACGATTTCTTCGGATCCGGGTGATCTTTACTTGGCCGGCTTGGATCAAGGCCAAGTGCCCAAGGTATTGAAGGCGTCTTTTGTCCGGGAACCCTTGGCCAAAGCCTCGATCAAAAATATCGACGAGCTCGCCCGCGCATTATCCTGGGCCACCGAGCGCAATATCCCCGTCATTCCCAGAGGCTCCGGCTCTTCGGGCTTCGGGCAAACCCTCCCGCGAACCAAGGCTTTGGTTTTGGATCTGTCTTTTTTAAACCGCATTCTTGAAGTCAATGCCCGGGAACTCTGGGTGCGCGTGGAAACAGGGGTGCGCTGGTCGGACTTGGAGCACTATCTTAAAGAAGAGGGGCTGGCGATCGGCAGCTACCCCTCCAGTTACTACACCACGGTCGGAGGTTGGATCGCCACCGGCGGTTACGGGCTTTGCGCCTGGCGTTTCGGCCATATCAAGGACCAAATCCTGGAATTGGAAATTCTCGATGCTCAAGGTCGCAAACACACCGTTCATCCCGGGGACGACGCCTTTGAGGCCTTTATCGCCTGCGAAGGACAAATCGGCCTGCTTTACGCCGTCAAGCTCAACGTGCGGCCGAAGCCTCAAGGAGTTTTCCCGGTGCTGACGAATTTTCCCGGCACAGAAGAAGCCATGTCCTTTATCGACAAACTGGCCAAATCGGATTTCTCCATCGTCGACCTGACTTATCTCTCCAAAGAAAAAATGGAGCATTTGGAGCACGGGCTTTCCTCAAAAATGGCCGCCAAAGGAGCCCCTCTTCAAGAGCCTCATTTTGATCGCAAGGATTCCGTTTTTACGCTTTTCGAAAACGCCGATGAGGCGCGGCGTTACGAAAATTTTCTCGAGAAACTCGGGCTCAGAAGCCGGCCGGCGTCCCTCAAGGAACGCTCGGCCGCGAGTTTTATCTGGTTCGAACGTTTTTATCCGATGAAAGGCAAAGGCGCGGAAAATTTTTATCTGGGCAATGAGGTTGTCGTGGGTCTTGACGCCGCGGCCCTCTATGCTCAAGGATTAAGAGCCATCGCGTCCAGGCGAGCGTTGACGGGTTTGGCCATGGAAGCGCATATCATCAAAGGCAAGGTTCAACCGTCTTGCCTTTTTCTGGCCTACTACGGGGTGCCCCGAAACAGCGAACGTCCCTTTGGCAATATCGCCGCGGCGATCGAATTCGACCTGGAGGCGTTTCGCGCCGGCGGGCGCATGTACCCCATCGGCATTTACAAAACCCCTTTTCTGGCGAAAAAATTTTCCGCAGCCGAAATCGAACGCCTCAAAAGAGTGAAAGCCGAATTCGATCCCAAAGGGCTGTTCAATCCCGGCAAATTTTTTCATTGGGGAGCGGGCCTGCCCCTTGCCCGGCGATTATTCTGGGCCGCGTTGACCCGGCTGGCGCCTCTGGGCATGACATTGCTGGTAAAAACCGCCTCCCTTTTGGATCAAGTCGCCGGAACCCTTTTGCGCCGGCCCGAAGAAAAAACGCTTCAGGCCATTCGCCGGGACCCTGTGTTGCGCGCGGCCTTTGAATGCGTGCAATGCGGGTTCTGCCTGCCGGTTTGTCCGGCCTACTTGGCCACCAACGATGAAAAAACAACGGCCCGGGGCAAGCTCCTGCTTTATGCCGCTCAACAACTTCCGGGCTCGGCGCCGGAAGGTTTCCAATTTTCCCCCTTGGACGCGAAAAGCCTTCAAATGTGCATGCACTGCGCGGGCTGCACCAAGGTCTGCCAAAGCGAAATCGATTTGGTCCCGGCCTGGCACAAGCTGGAAGAATCCGTCGTCAAGCAATGGGGCCAGCCCAAAGAAGAGCTCAGGGATTTCGTCAAAAGCGTGGAGAAAAGCCCGCAATACCACCGCCTCTTAAGAGAAGGCGCCGTGGTCAAGGAAGCGCCTCGCCCGCTGCCGGCGGGAGCTTCGGGGCTGTAGCCGCCATGAAATACCACCGCTATCACATCAACACCAAAAACACCCCGCTCGAGGACCTCCTCATTTTTAAAACCGTGGTCAACCGTTCGGAAATCTGCATCAATTGCGGCATTTGCCAAACGGCCTGCCCTTATGATGTGCACGAACGCAACGCGAATTTCCGCGCCGTAGGCGTCCACGAGCAGGAAGCCGGTATCGCCACCAAGGGATGGAGCTGGTTCGACATGCCCAAAATGGCTTCTCCCAAAAACGCCAATTGCACCACCTGTTTTCATTGCGTCAACGAATGCCCGGTGGGCGCCTTGTCGCTGTCAAGCAATCCGGACTATAAAACCCACGGCGACGATTACTACACCCCGGGAACAATAGAAACCGTTCTTTTCGAATCGAAAACCGGGCGCGTCCCGGTTTCCGGAGCCGGTTATCGCGGGCCCTTCGCGGGCGAGGGCTTCGACGGGATTTGGACCGATATGTCGGAAATCGTGCGGCCGACCAGAGACGGCATCCACGGCCGGGAATCCATCTCAACCGCTGTTATGATCGGCCGCAAACCGAAAAAAATTCTTCCTGGAAGTTCTCAAAACGCCGCGGCCGCCGTTGAATTAGGGTTGCCGCTGGTTTTCAATGAGCCGCCGGCGTTCGCGGCCCGCGATAAAAATCTTTCCCAAAGCCTGCTGCGCGCGGCTGAGGATATCCAAACGCTGGCTCTTCTCGACGCAGATGATGCCCAGGAGAAATCGAGCCCGCATGCCGTCGCCTGCTTCAAGAATTCCTCGCTCTCCTGGAAAGGCCCCGAGGCTCCCAAAATTTGCCAAATCGATCTGAGCGCGCAAAAAATGAATGATTGGCCGGCTTGTTGGGAAAAAACGAAAGCAACTTGGCCCCAAACCATGGTGATGGTTAAAATCGCTCTTGAAAACGCAGCCATCCCCCAAATCGTGCGATTGGCGGAAATGGGCGCTGAAATCTTTCATTTATCCGCATCTCCCAGAGCCAAAACCACGGACGGCCTGCACCTCACTCAAGCCTTGCGCACCGCAGACGAGGCCCTAATCGAGGCCGGACTGCGCGACGAAGTCACGCTGGTCGCTTCAGGCGGCTTGACGGCCGCGGAACATCTTGCGAAAAGCATTCTCTGCGGCGCGGATGTCATCGCCATCGACGTCGCTTATTTAATCGCTTTGGGCGTCACTCGCTTTAAAACCGACGGCGCTGGTATTGAGATCGAAGGACCGGCGATTTTCCCGGCCCCGCATATCGCCGTTCAACGCCTCAAAAATCTGGCCGGTTCCTGGAGGGACCAGCTATTGGAAATTTTGGGCGCCATGGGCATGAGGGACGTCCAACGCATGACCGGAGACACCGGGCGCATGATGCTCAACGAAGAGCTTGAGAAGGAATTCAAGGCGCTGTTTAAGCCCATGCGCAAGCAGGATGATCCGAACTATGGTTGAGACCAAAACCGCGCCGCATCACGCCTGGCGAAAAATCGCCAAATGGAAAGTGGGCTACACTAATGCCTGCATCGACTGCGGCTTATGCGTACTGGCTTGCCCTTACGATGTGCACCGGAGAAACCCGGCCACCCTGCGCATGGCCGCTCCGCAAAGCTCGGCCTGCATCGGTCCCAAATGCGAACAGATTCATCCGGTCAATTACTGCGTCAAGCAATGCCCTTATGACGCGATTCAAATTATGCCCAATGAAGAATTCGATCTCTTGGGTGATCAACGCTACCCGGCGGATTTACTGGCTTCCCTCTGGCATATGGCCGAGCATGCAAAAGCGCCTCCTGAACATCTTTACGAACGGCGCATCGGCAACTCAGGCGGCGGCTTCGACCGTTTACGCTTTCGTTTTCAAAAGCCCAAGTCAAGCAAACCAAGCTCAACTGATTTGGATGCCGTTTCCATCGGCCTTGATTTAAACAAACGAAATTTCGGACCCAAAATCCGCATTAATGTTCCCTGGTACGGCGGCGGCATGTCCTACGGTTCGGTGAGTCTAAACGTGATGATGGCGCGCGCCATGGCTGCTAAAGCATGGAACACGTTCACGTCAACCGGGGAAGGCGGCTACCCTAAAGAACTCACCCCTTGGAAAGACCATATCATCACTCAGGTCGCCACCGGCATGTTCGGCGTGCGCGAGGAAACCGTGGGTTGGGCGCGCTTGGTGGAAATCAAATACGCCCAGGGCGCCAAACCCGGTTTGGGCGGGCATCTGCTGTCGGATAAAAATACCCCGGATGTGGCCCGCATGCGCGAAGCCGTGCCTTATACCAGCTTGTTTTCCCCCTTTCCTTTTCACAGCGTGTATTCGGTCGAGGATCATAAAAAACACGTAGATTGGATGCGCGCCATGGGGGATTCCGTGCGCTCGCTTTCTCAAGAAATCAAAACCAAAGACGGAGCCGAAGAAATTCTGGTCTCGGCAAAGGTCTCCACTCCTGTGGACGTGGACATGGTGGCCGTGGGCTGCTATTACGGCGGGGTCAATATCGTGCATTTAGACGGCAGCTACGGCGGCACCGGCGCCGCTCCCGACATCGCCAAAAAAAACATCGCCATGCCCATTGAATACGCCGTCCCCAAGGTCCACCGCTTCCTTCAAGAAGAAGGCATCCGCGATGAAATCACCTTGATCGCCTCCGGCGGAGCGCGCACGGCTTGGGACATCGCCAAGGCCGTGGCCTTGGGCGCGGACGGCTGCGTCATCGGCACCACCGATATCGTGGCCGTCAATTGCACGCGCTGCGGCAATTGCGAAAAAGGCCGGGGCTGCCAGCACGGCATCGCCTCCACCGACCCGGAATTCACCCAGCAGATCAGCCCTGAATGGGGCGCGCAGCGCATCGTCAATTTGTACCAGGCCATGTCCCTTGAATTGAAAGAAATCCTTTGGCGCTTGGGCCTAAAAAGCATTCAGGAACTGCGCGGCCGCTACGACCTGATGTATTACGTGGACGGCCATGTTTGATCCCGAACTATTGATCAATTCGCGGACCAAGCTCCAATCCGCGCCGCCGCCGTTAAGAAAAGCGGAAGATGAGGGCGGCTGCGGGGTTTTAGGCGCGATCGGCGCCGTGCCCATCGCCGGACGCCATATCCTCTGCTCCACGGAAAAAATGAAAAACCGGGGCAATGCCAAAGGCGGCGGCATTTGCGCCGGATGGATCGCAGAGCCGGAAAAATTCGGCGTGGACCAGGCGACTCTTGAAAACAATTATCTGCTGGCTCTGGCGTTCCTCGATCCTCAAGCCGAGGCCGAGGTGGAGCAGGCGTTCGTTACCCCGAATTATGAAATCCACGGCCGTGGGCGCTTGAAACATGCGGCCAATTTCCGCGACATTGCCGGATTGTCCGTGGAGCCCCCTGAGGTCAATTATTATTTCATCCGGGTTAAAAAAACGGTCCTGGATCGCTTCATCGAAGACAATAAATTGGAGGCTTTGGGCCGCGAGCATGCGGAAGACGAATTCGTTTATCAAACCAGCTATCGCTTGAATAAAACCTATTACCACAGCTTGGGCGATAAAAAAGCCTTCGTGCTTTCCCATGCCAAAAATCTTCTCGTCTTAAAACTGGTCGGCTACGCGGAAGACTGCATCCGCTACTATCAACTGGAAGATTTCCGCGCGCATATTTGGATCGGCCATCAACGCTACCCGACCAAGGGCCGGGTCTGGCATCCGGGCGGAGCGCATCCGTTCATCGGCATGCATGAGGCTCTGGTGCATAACGGCGATTTCGCCAATTACATTCGAGTCGCCAAGTATTTAAGGCAGCGGAAAATTTACCCCCTCTTTCTCACGGACACCGAGGTGTCCGTGCTTCTCTTCGATCTGTGGCGCCGGGTCTACCGCTACCCACTGGAATGGACCATCGAAGCCATGGCCCCGACCACGGAGCGCGATTTCATCATGCTGCCTCAGGATAAGCAAAAGCTTTATCGTGAACTTCAACTCGCCCATTTAAAAGGCTCCCCGGACGGCCCCTGGTTTTTCATCATCGCCCGCAACGACCCACATGAGCGCGCCGGGGAATTAATCGGCATCACGGACACATCCATGCTTCGCCCGCAGGTATTCGCCCTGTCCTTGGCCGATGATCGTCCGGCCATCGGCGCGATTGCGAGTGAAAAACAAGCCATTGATGCTTTTTTATCCAGCATGAATCAAGAAGATTCCCGGATCAGCCGTTATGCGGATTTATACTGGAACGCGCGAGGCGCGAGCTATTGCGACGGCGGAGCGTTCATCTATCGCCTGAAAAAAGCCGGCGGCCGCATCGAACTAACCTGCGCCAATAAATTCGGCGGGGCGGTTGAACCGCCGCCGCTAAAAGACTTTCCCTGCGTCATTGCAAACCCTTCCCCCGTCATTGCGAGCGAAGCGAAGCAATCTCATAAAAGCCCGTTGGGCGAGCGCCCGGAACAGATGGCCGCGAACCCGGACGCCCTGCCCGCTTCCATCGAAAATCTCAAGAATTCGCCGCCTGAACGCCGGGATCAGGCCATTGAAACGCTCACGTTTTTGATCGACCGCCGCTTCGATACCCAGGGCTTGCGCCGCGCGCGCATCCTGGAAATGGCGACCGGCGCTTTGGAATCCTTGCTGGACCGGATTCCCTCCAAGCCCAATGAAACACCTTATTGTCGCGTTAATGCTGAAAATTGGATCGCGCTTTCCGCTCCCGCATTGTCATCGGGCATTCTTGTTCTCGACGCTTCCGGTTTTGCCATGGAAGGCCCGCGTTCAACGGCCGGCGCTCTGGTCAAAGCCTATGGCTTGGGCTGGAAACGATTCATTGTTTACCGGACGCTCGGCCATCGCTTCCTTGGCTGCGGCCTGGGCGCCGGTTCCCAGGGCGTGCAAATGGACATTTACGGCAGCCCGGGCGATTACCTGGCCTCGGGCTTGGACGGCGCGCGCCTGATCGTTCATAACAATGCCCAGGATCAAACGGCGCAAATCATGAACAACGGCGAATTGATCGTGCATGGAGACGTCGGCCAGACATTCATGTACGGAGCTAAAGGCGGGCGAATTTTCATCTTAGGCAACACGGCCGGGCGGCCGTTGATTAATGCGGTCGGGCGCCCGCGCGTCATCATCAACGGAACCAGCCTGGATTATTTGGCCGAATCCTTCATGGCGGGCGATCCGCATCAAGACGGCGGTTTTGCCGTGGTCAACGGCGTGCGGATTGATGAAACCGGAGCTTTACAAGACCTGGAGTCGCCTTATCCCGGCGGCAACCTGTTCTCCCTGGCCGCCGGCGGCGCCATCTTTATGCGTGATCCGGAAAAAAAGCTGGACGACGATCAACTAAACGGCGGCCGCTTTGAAAAATTCGATGGCAAGGACTGGACTCTGATCAAACCCATGCTCGAAGAAAACGAGCGGCTCTTCGGGATTAAAATCGAACGGCTTTTAAGCCATAATGGCGAAAGTCGGACTCCCGATCAAATGTACCGCAAAATCGTCCCCGCAAAAACACGCGCGCTGGCCTTAGGTTACGATTAATGGAGTTAAGCCTGCGCGATAAAACCCTGGCCTCCGCCGGAGTCATCCTCGGCATTTTCCTGGCGGCCATCGAATCAACAGCGGTGGCGACCGCCATGCCGAGCGCGACCAGCGCTTTAGGCGGCATCGGATTGATTCACTACGTGTTCGCGGCTTATTCCTTGGCCACGGTCACCACCATCATGATTTGGGGTAAACTCGCCGACATCTGGGGCTTGAAACGAAGCTTCATGGTCGGCTGCTCCATTTTCCTCTTCGGCAGCGCCCTCTGCGGCATTTCAACGCACGTTTATGAATTGATTACATTTCGCTTCATTCAAGGCATCGGCGCCGGCGCCATTTTCCCGGTGGCCATGACCACCTTAGGCGCCATTCATACCGAAGTCAAACGCGCCAAAATGCAGATTTACCTTTCCATGGTCTGGGCCATCGCCTCGGTCATGGGTCCGCCCGTCGGCGCCCTGGTCACGCATCACCTGTCCTGGCATTGGGTGTTTTATCTCAATCTGCCGGCCGGGCTCGTTGCGCTCGGGTTGGTGTCCGCGGGTTTGAGAGGCTATATCGACGGCGACGCGCTGGAGAAAAGAACCTTCGACACCAAGGGTTCGATGATTCTATCGCTGGCCATTTTTTCGCTCTTGGCCGCCATCGCCGTGGACAGAAACGGGCGGCTCATCATGGGCTGGCCCGGCATGCTGATTCTTGCGGCGACGGCCTTCGGGTTTCTTGTTTTATTCGGCCGTCACATATTGACCACCCGGCATCCCTTCGTCGCCGAACATATCCTGAAAAACACGATTTTCATCCGGGCCGGCGCCAGCAATTTTTTCATGTGCATGGCCATGTTCGGCTCCTTCGCCTATGTGCCCTTGTTTTGCCAAGCGGGTTTGGGCGAAACCGTGGCCGGAGCCGGCCGCACGCTCACTGTTTCGATGTTCGGCTGGATCACGAGCTCCGCCTTCGCCACCCGCGCCTATCTGCGCTATTCCCTGCGCACGCTCAGCCGCATGGGCATCGCGGTCATGACGCTTGCCTTCGCCTACCTCGCCTCTCATCTCAACGGCATTTCAGTGACCGCGTTTCGAGTCAGCATGTTTGCCATGGGTTCGGGCATGGGCATTTGCTTTGCGCCCATGCTGCTGGGCCTTCAAAGCGCCTTGCCCAGGCGGGACTTGGGCGCAGGCACGGCCAGCCTTCAGCTGTTGAGAAATCTGGGCGGCTTAATGGGCGTGGCGGTGATGGGAACGCTATTGGCTCTTTATTGGGATAAAAGCAGATTTGTGGCCGGCGCAGCGCCTCTTTTAGAAACCCAGCTCATGGCCCGGCAAGCCATGTCCAAAGTTTTTCTGGTTGACACATTGATCGCCTTAGCCGGACTATTAAGCGCCTGGGGACTTCCCTCCTTAGTGCCCAAACGGGAAGCGGTCACGGCTCCGGTCGCTTTGTAAAGCTTAATCGCATGATCGGACGGGAGGCTGATCGCCGCAGCGCTTCATGAAAACCGGCCTTGCGGAAAGCCGCGGCCGTGCCGGTCCACATAAAAGCGTCGGGCGCCCGGTCCGTTTTAGTTTCAACCGGGTAACCCTCCAGAATACGGGCGCCTTTGGACCGTGCCCAGGAGCGGGCTTCCTTCAACAACGCCACGGCCACGCCCTTGCGCCGAAACTCTTTGGCCACGAAAAAGCAGGTCACGGACCAAACCGGCTGATCGTCGATTTTTTTAAGCGTTCGCGCGCGCTCCAGGCCCGGGTATTTTTCCCGGGGCTCCACCGCACACCAGCCCACGGGTTGGCCCTCGGCATAGGCCAAAATCCCAGGAACCCGGCCATCACCGACGATTTTTCGGAAAGCCTTTTTATTGCCCGCCCCCTTGTTTTTTGTCCATTCGGAACGCGGCCTCTTCCACCACATGCACCAGCAGCCTGCGCACGCCCCGCGCGGCCCGAACAATTGTTCGATATCCTCCCAGCGTTGGGGCGTGGCCGGAAAAAACTCAAGCGCCAAGGATGATTTGGGCATTAAAATTTTCCCTTCTTATGTAATTTATTTTTGGACCTGTAATTGCGGATGAATCGAGTGACGTCCAAAGAAACGCCCGCGCGCATATCCTCAAACGCATCCCCGGCAGAATCGATGTCGGACCAATGAACCGGATCATCGTTCATCACCGCTGTGGCGAATACTGTAATCCCTCTTTTTTCATCGGCCAAACCCAAGGAATAATCGTTCACAAACAAAGGGCGCTCCTCGGGCGGCAAATTATTCTCATCCCTCCAGCGAAACCACGCGCCTTTGGGCTCCACGCGGAAAAAATAACGCCGGTCTGAATGCTTCGGCCTCCAATAAAACTCCGTGTAATGGCCCCGGCTATCGGTGAAATTGATCGGGCTGGCGCCCCAGGCCATGCCTAAATCGTCATGAGCCCCGGTCAACGAGCCCAAAAAATTCATAAAGAATAAATCGTGCGCGGATTTAGGAATTTCCTGGTTTTCCCAAACATACTCCCACATCAGGCTGGCGGCCGTGGCTCCGGCCAAGGACTCCCAAAAACCGTACCCTCTCTTCTTGAAATATGTGGCGAAAGAGAAAAAAACCGCGGGATGCCCCAGATTATTCACCCAAGGATCGCCGTAATTAGGATCTTTCCAGGCAATGGGTCCGATCCCCACTGGTCCGTTGTCTTTGGTGAACTCCAAAAACCCTTTTGCCACATGCCCCATGCGTTCAATACCCGTTAATTCGGACAAACCATAGCCGGCGAAAATAGCGCCGCCCTCTATGGCGCCTGCAATCACAATATCGACCAAAAGAGAGCCATCGCCGTTTAAATGAGGCCATAAGTCAGGAGCCGCTTCCCTCAGGTGTCCCAAATCAACGCGCAGCTGTAAAAATCCTTCCATGCTTCTTGGACCCGCGCTAACGGAAAATTCAGCCGCCGCCGATTCTCTTAATGATTGCCAACGGCTGCGGGCTTGGACGCCATCTTCTCTTCTTATGCTTGGGGGATGTTCTAAAAAATGCTCGGACGCATTGTCGCTTTGAGCCTGTTGTTGCCTGCGAAGAATCGCATCCAGCCTTTCCTCAAGCCCAAAGGGGAGCGGCGCAGAGGACCTTGGCGAACATCGATGCCCAGGCGAACGCATGGACAAGGTTGAGATGCAGGAGGGAGAGGAGTCTTCACCAAAACGCCGGCCAAGCTTTTGAGCTTCGGCTACGTCGGCCTCTTGATCGGCGAAAACCAAAACAGGCAGGCCAACAAAAACGAAAAGCGCAAAAAGGCGTACTCTTAATATTGTCTGACTCACGACTCGCCCCTTTTCCCCGCCCGCCAATTTTACGTTTTGCCGGCCGTCCACACCGTCGCAAATCTTGGGCCCGGCGCGATTCGAACGCGCGGCCACCCGATTAAAAGTCGGATGCTCTACCACTGAGCTACGGGCCCAAACTCCTTGATACTAAGGTACTTTTGACTATTTTTTTCGTTAACGAAATCACGAGGTGTCCAATAGGTGTCCATACCAGAGTCGAAAGTTAGCATATTTACGGCCATGTGTCCTTTGGACAGGTGCGCGTATTTTTGAGTCATGACCGGCGTGCTATGGCCTAGAATTTTCTGCAAGGCCGGCAAATCGCTGGTCTTCATGATGAAATTGCTGGCAAATGTGTGCCGTAAATCATGGAACACAAAATTTTGAATATTCGCGTCCCGCAAAGCGCGCTCCCAGCAGCGCCTAAGCGTCATTCTTGTTACCGTGAATACCGGGCCCTCCGGCCTGGGCCCGATCTTCTCAAATATCTTGGCCAGCTTTGGCGATATCATGATCTCGCGAGATTTTCCGCTCTTTGATTCGAGAATATAAATAATCCCTGTATTTAAATCCACATTTTCCCATCTGAGGCCGAGCATCTCACCCCTTCTCATGCCGGTTAGTAAAGCGCAGGCAACGACCGGATAAATTCTTTTATCGCAGACCTCAAGCAACCGGGAAATTTCCTCGTGAGAGAGAAATCTTAAACGCGACGCGGCTTCCCTTTCCGTGCGAACCTTGGCGGCAGCGTTATCGCCATGATAATCTCCCCATTCAATGGCGCGATAAATCAGGCAACGAAGCAAAGCGTGATAGCGGTTAACCGTGCTTGTGGCGGCTTTTTGCTTTAAGGTCGCCCGCATCTCAAGAACACAAGGCGAATTGATATCCGTCAAACGCTTATTGCCCATGTACCCAACCAGCCAATTAAGCATTTGCTTGTAATTCTTGGCTGAACGCTTATGTCTGCCGTAAAGGTCCCAAAACTTTTGAGCAAACTCTCCGAATGTGATGCCTTGAGTCAATCGCTCCGGATAAAATTTCCCCTCGGCAATTTCCGCCTGGCGCTTTAAAAGAGCCTGCTTGGCGAACGCCCTTGACGGTCCAGCGGATTCCCGAATACGCCGGCCTTTATAATAATAATCAATGAGGTAGACGTTTCCCTTTCGATAAATACCCATAAGACGTCACATTATACCCTTCGTCCGATAAGCGCGCATCCGGAGGCTGCCAAATCGTGCGCTGCCGGGGTCCTTTTTTCCTTCGATCCACTGGTCAATCTCCGCTTTATCGAAACGTAGCGACTTGCCGAGCCGGACGCATGGAATGATTCCGCAAACCGCCCAGCGGTAAATTGTTTTCCTGGAAACATCCAAATACTCCGCTAGTTTTTCCGGCGAAAGCAAACGTTTTTCGTTAAGCACTGCGCTATCCATATTTTCGAACCTCCGATGGTTAAAAATCGATTCAAAAAACAAAGTTTCTCTGGCGGGCCCGCGGGGAGTGAGAGGGAAATTATTCGACGAAACTCGGGCCCGTGATTCGATTAGTTTTCCGGTTGTGCTGTTTGCTCTATCGTCGGTTCATGCTCGTTGATCACAGACCCACATCCTAAACAACTTCCATCCTTGCGAACCGGGGCGTAGTGTCTGCAACGTGGACATTCGACCATGGCCATCATTTTCGGATCGACCGGGATGACGCGCAGTCCGCACCTGTTGCATTCACCGTCATGGTCCGCCGAGGTCATGCCGTCGCATCGCTTACACCAGGGCCTATCGGAGTAGAGACATTTTGGGCAGTAGTTTATGCTGCCGTCGTTCGAAGCGCCGCATTGCTCGCACCACTCGCGATCCGCTGCGCGGCGCCAATCCGCAAGGCAGCCGTCGTCATCCATCCTAAACCCGCAGGTCTTGCAATGAACGACAACGCAACCATTGGATTGCTTCCAACGAAGCTCCGGTCTCGGACAACAGCCCAAAGGCAGTCCGTTGTGCTCCCAACGTCCGATAACAATGACATTGGGGTTGGCAACGACGAACACCCTCTCTCCGATCTGCCATCCCAGCTTGTCCATCCACAGCCCCTTAAGCCGCAGGCAGGGCATCTCAACGTGCCCCGGACGGCGCTCGCCGACAGCGTAACTGATCGTCAGGGTGGCAATCCGTTTATCGCACGTTTTTCCTTTTGCCAGACGCCTCACATCTGCGCCTATTGCCTTATGACCATTGGCGATGACCGCTCCGTTTAACGCGCTGCCCACTTCAGTATTCATCCGGCAACAGCAGCGTCACGACCTCGCCGTCATCGATCAACCACAGTTTGGCGGTTTTACCCTCCGCCGTCACCTCGAAGGTTTGGTGGTAGTCCAAAGGTCCCTTTGTTAGGACCTCGGTCTGCACGCCATGTACGATGATCGAGGCGATGGTTGGAGCCAAGTCGCCGAATGTTTCCCGGATGCCGGAAGTCATTACGGTCCTTTTTGAAGGATGGCCCTTGGCGCTGAAAGTTTCGAGCGCCACAGGCTCTTCCTCGGACCGGATTCTCTTGATCCGGATGATGGGGTCTAGGTACACCTCATCGTTTTCTTTCTCTCTCGTATCCTGCACAAGACACCTCCATGAGCCTCCTCCCCCCGGTTAGGCCCAGCGTCGCAAAATAAACGCAGGGCCCGGCAGGGGAGAGAAGGCCTGGGCGCCTTGGCAGGATTGCTCCGCCGCGGGACCGGCAGAGTTACTTTGTTCTAATTGTCAAAGACCGGCGAAAACCAAATCAAAAAACCGGCAACGGTCCGTTTGAAACGATTTCTCGTGACGCAGTTGTTTGCGATTGCTTTTGAAGTCTCGCTAAATCTTTTGCCAGCGGCATCAGCTCATGAGCGATAGAGACCGGGTTATGAGCGCCGGCGATAATTTTAAGAAGCATCGCCAACGCCGGAATCTGCTCGCAGCCTGCCTTCTCCCCTGCGTTGAGACGGACCTGTAGACTGTTTAATATCTCAATCGGTATGCCCAATTCGCGGGAAAAAGCCCTGATCGTTAAATCGCAGGCGTAGGCTTGATCTCCTTCAATTTCCATCAAATGCTCAACACTGATCCCCGTTCTATAGGCCAATTCTGTCAGGCCGATATTCTTTCGTTCCCTCGCTGATTGAATCTGCCGGCCCAAAGTTAATATTCGCATCACAGCACCTGAAGTTTTCCGTTCGACCTGGCGCCGCAAGCGGCTTCCCTCAAATTGAGCCCCTCGATTTTGTTTTCCGCGGCCTCAGGAGAAGCGACGGCATTAAGCCTCGCGCCCTGAAACGCCAAGTAAAGCTGAGGCGTGGCAATCAGCGCCGGTTTCTGTCCCGCGGTTATCACCGCGGCCCGGAAGGGCTTCATTTCCTTCAACAAATTGGGGTGAATGATGAATTCCTCGGTCAACCGCACATTTTCCAAGCCCGTGGAACGACCAAAAAGCCCGGATGTGGACTGCCACGTTTTGCGCTCGGTGGTTTCAGTGCCCATCATCTTGGCGAAAAGCTCGGCCTCGCCCGGATGGGGCGCGTCAAAGATGACTTTGGTTCTGGTGCAAGAAATAACGTCCGCGATGAAGGCATCCGGGTCCGCATCCGGAACGTTTTTAAGTTGATAAAGATTCTGACAGGCGACCGTAATCCAGACATCAGCTTCCCTGGCTGTTGTCAACAGCGCGGTGAGATCCTCGTTCGGATATTTTCCGATTTCATCCAAATAGACGCTCGCGGGGTTTCCTCCACCCTGCGATTGCCGCTGCTGGGCATAAAGCAAAATCTGGGCCAGGATCATGCGGCCGAAACGCTGGGCCTGGATGCGGTATTTGCCGAATGGGAACGAAATTAACGCCAGCTTGTTCTCTTTAAAAATCCCTTCAATCGTGATTTCCGGATTGTTCGCATTAATGGCTCGCGCAATTTCTCCCTTAACCCAGGGTCTCAGATGGCTGGTCAGCGCCGAGTTATCCGTCTTGTTTTCTTCCAACCTGGCTCGAACCTCCTCCTCAAGACGGCCGTCGCCCGCCAACGTAAAGACTTTGTTACGGGCCGGTTCGCTGGAAAAGTAATGGTAAAAGTCTTCCAGCGTAAAGGCTTTCCCCGTCATGAGGAAAAGCGCGGCGGCGTCTTCCACCTTGGCCAAGTCAAGCGCTTGGTAGTGTTCGCTGTCTTTGCCCAGGATGGGCTCCCTTCCGATGGCCCGCACGACTAAGTTACCCAGCGTCACCGAATCCCGGTCGCATTTGGCAAGATGAATCGGGTTAAATTTCATTGATTGCGGATCGGCGACGTTAAAATAGAGCAGGTCCTTTTCCCTGCCGGCTTCTCTTGCCAACAAACGGAACATCTCGTAGTCCTTTTTGTTTCCTTTAAACTCCACAAAAACGACCGGTATGCCGCGCTTCATGTCCTGGATAGCCTGGGAAAAAAGAAACTGGGTTTTGCCGCTGCCGGTTGAGCCTAAAGTCAAAACATGCCCGGGCCGAACCGCGGGCGAAATCGTCAATACTTTCCATTCCAATAGCAGGCGCCGCCAACCCTTGTCGCGCAAGCAACGCCCCAGGATAAAGTCGCCCTCGGCTTTAATGTTTTTGATGAACCGGCGGCCGTGATAATAAACTCTTTGCCCCTTGCCGAGGGAGTAAAAAAACATCGCCGTCATTCCCAGTCCAAGAGGAATCAACCCCTCCTGCCATAAGGAAAGCCGTTGAGGAGGCAGGTCGAATGGCAAATGCTCAAAAAATTCCAGAAAAAGGCGCCTGAAAAAAAGATTGTCCAGCACAAAACGCGCCCCAAGGCTCAAGGCTAAAGCGAAACAGATTTCCCCGACCGGCCATTTGCTCATGCCCAGAGCCGCTAACGCCGCGATGACGGCAAGCTCTTGGTTTGCCTTAGGCTGCCAGAGAAAGTTCGCCAAAACCGCGATAAAAAAGAGCGTACCGAGGATGAGCCCCCGGCGCAAAACGCGTTCAATCGTTTCCAAAAACGCCACGCGGACAGGCCTCCACATAAAATTTCGCCATCATGTTCCTTTTTTTGCCCCCCTTCTCTCCAAGAATAAGCTCGACCTCAAAGGCGCGTTGGCAGGTTTCCAGGCGGCAATAAACCCAACTTTCGCCTTGCGGGCTCACGGACTTGCGGCCGTAATGGCGGCTGGGAACTCCGTCCCATCGCGTGGAAACATTGAGCCCTGCGATATTGAACTCATGCGTCATCCAATTAACGATGTGGATGGCGACAAGCGGGGCCCCGGACACCATGCTCACTCCGTCAAGCTCAATGGCCAGGCCCTCCCGCAGAAAACGCTGGCCGATTTTTCTCTTGCCCGGATCAAGCCTGTAAACCATGCCAAGCGCCTCCTCCGAAGCCATCTCCGCGGCAAGGACAAACTCAAGCGCGCGCTTGCCCAGCTCAGGGAGGGAGAGCCCGCGGGGGACCACCAAAGCATTGCCGAGGCCGCCGCCAAAAGACTCAAGCAGAGTCCTGGCCCTGCGGAAAACCGAAGCCTCATCAACGCCGCACTCTTGATCGGTCCCCTTAAAATCATCCCTGCCGGGCCCATCGTACGAATCGTGGTTGAACCCGTCGCCGTTTTGAACATGAGCGGCGTCCCCTTGAAAAATTTCCGCATCGAGTGCCACCAGTTTCATCAAAAAATTTTTGGATTGCATCAACGTTTCCCTCCCTCTTGTTTATCACGGCGCTCCGGCGGCGCCTCGGCCGGGATTTCTATTCGCTGGAGAAGATAGATCAGGGCGCGGGCGAATGGCGGCGTTTCGATGGATGTGTCCACTTTTTCCCGAGCGAGATCGACTTCCTTGGCCGCTTCAAGAGCCAGGGAATCCGCCGCGCCTGCCGCAACAGGGTTTTCTCCGGCGCTGGCCGCTGCCGCGCCTGTCAACGCTCCTTTGAGGGCAGCGGACGCGACCATGGAATCCTTGTGCCGCCTCACTTTGCCGATCAGCCCTGCGGAGCCATCCGGCGACAGGGCTAATCCGGAGATGATTATCTCGCGTCCATCCGGCAAAACAGCCCCATAAAACTCGACATTGACCCTATTGTGTGATTTAAGAATCAAGGCCCTGCCTAAAATCTTTGTTTTTCTGGGCAAAACCACGCCGTAACACTCCTGGTTTTCCAGGGGTTGGCAGTATTGCGCGTCGCTTTCCAACTCGGCGATGACCGGGACGTCCAGGTTGTACGAATAAATGGAATGGTTCACCACGACTCGAAGCAATGAGCCGGTCGGAAGAAATGGCGCGGGCGCCGCGGCATGCGCGCATAACGCGCCGACTAAAGTCATCCAGGTTAAAACACCCACCGGGGCACCTCCAAGCGCAGCTTTGCCGCCTTGCAATTAGCGGCTTTGACCACAAGATCAAGCCGCTTAAGTTCGGCGATGTTCGCGACTTTCATAATCCCGACCGACCGGGTTCCGGGCTCAAGGACGCGCCTCTCCATATAAACGCCGGCCGGCCCGGGGCAATTGCCGCATAAAATTTCCGGAAGATAAGCGTCTTTCCCGGTTTCGTTGACCAACTCAAAAGAAACCAATCCGCCGGGACTCATCTCATAAAAAACGATTCTGCCCATGCGCCAAGAAAATTCGCTCATCAACAGCTCTCGCTTGGGATCGCGCCTTAGCACATCGAGCCATTCCCATAAGCCGTCCGTGGCAACACGGTAAACGCGGGTTGCGGATTGGACCGTATTTTGTCCGAAACTCGCGCTTTCGGGCAAAGCCTCTGCTCTCAAACCGGCGAATGAACCTTTTTTCGCGCCGCCTGCTTTTGGAAACGCATTCCCACTCAATGGCCCTCGATGCAAATCCAACGTCTTGGCGACCAATGGCGCCAAAGACTCCTTGGTTAATTCATAAACATGGTGCCGCAGCGGACTCCTTGAAGCTTGGTCCCGCTTCTTGATCAAGTTCATCGCGAAAACGCCCAAGACAACGGCCGCCAAAGCGATGCCATAAAAAATTGTTTTAGCGAATGTCTTCCAAGAGTAAGCCATGTGGATTTTCCGCAGTACGCTCTATTTGTTTAATGACCAAGGTCACTGCCGCCTCCTGCTTCGATTCCGAATTGCCCATCAGGCTTCCGGCAACGCTCATTCCCTCAAAAGCCGCCTCAAAAAGGCGGGGTCCAGTTTCTTTAATGGTTAATTTTCTGACGATAAATCGCCGGAACGAGTCTTCGGTCAAAACTTCAGCCCGGATTTTAAGAAGCAGGCCCGCCGCACAAAGGCTTTCGCAATGCGTTAATCGCTCCTGCCTGCTTAGGGGCTCATGTTCATAAATGAGGGCCAGGGCGCCTCTCGCGAACCGGGCCAATTCCTGGGAGGCAGCCTCATTCTGGCCCATTCTTTTAGCGTCTCCCGCCGGACTGATGAAATAAACTTCCGGCGTCTTAAAAATAAGCGCCCAAGCCAAAGCCCCGGCGGCAATACCCATCGCCAAAGTTCCCGTAAAAACAGTCCGCCGGAAAAAAACGTTAAGTTCGATCAAGTCCAGAAAACTCTCCTGCCGACCCCGGCTTTTTGATGATTTCGCGAAGGCGGGGATAATCCTAATCATTTTTTAAAACCCCGGCGAATCCAATTGTCCGCGTTCTTATAGATTTGCCTGACCGGCGACCCCGCCAAGCCTGCGGCCGCGGCCGCAGGGCTCAATGCCGCGCCGGCGATCGCGCCCACCGGCTTCATTTGGCTTATGCCGCCCGATAAAATGGAATGAATAAAGAACGGCGAGCATACGCTAAAGGCCAAAAAAATGAGATTGACAATCAATACGCCGGCCACAACCCCGACGCTTCCCTTGGCGGGGTCCAACAGCGTCTCCACACTTGAAAACGTCGTGATTGCCATCAGTATTTTCATGCCGATGCCCCACAACCCGACCTCAAGCGTGCTGAGCAGCCATCCAAACGTCAACCTTCTTAAAGGCTCATAAAGCGACAACGCGATCATAAGCGGTCCCATGACGTAAAGCAAAGCGAAAAACGCGTAGCGGACCCAAAAGAAAAGCTGAAGCACGACGACCGAACAAAGAGCGAAGCCGCCGGACAAAAACCCGCCCAAGCCTTCGACTCCGAAAGAAAAAATGTCTTTGGCCGAACCCAAATGCCAGGCAACCATGGATTTGACCAGCACGGAAGCCAAGCCTTTTTGCACCGGCCGCTCCCCGAAAGCTGCCACAACCTGGCCCAAAGGCGTGATGGTCTCCTCGGCCGCGTTGATGATGATGGCGAAAGAGGCCATCAGTTCCTGATACGCGGCAAAACCAAACAAGACAAGCGCCAGGGGAAGGCCCAGAACAGGAGGCGGCAGCCTGAACATCCCGGTCTGGGCAAACTCCCATATCAAGCCCGCGGTTAAAACCAAACCCAAAAACGCGAGCGCGAGGCTTGTCACTGAACGCCTGGTCTCCAGAAAAGCGGCGGGCGCGTTCAACAGCCGGGTCGCCTCGAGGCTCGCCCGCATTTGGCGCGATAACCCGTTACTGTCTTCAAAAAAAGAAACGATTTCCGCCAACGCCTTTTCTCTGTTGACTCGGGCGTTCTTATCGTCTGCCTGGCGGGCTAGTTCAAAAAGAACAAGCTGGTTCAAGGCCTCAACCGCGTCCGAATTTCCCTGAAGCCCCAGACCCAGGGCCTGATCCGTGGCTGTTTTCGCGCCGGCAGCGATTTTGACTCCTTCTTCCCGGCCTAATTTCCCTCGGCCAGCCCTTGCCGCCAAAAGAGCGGCCTGCGTTTTAATCGCGCCCGCGTATTCAGCCGATTTTTGATTGACATTGTCCATGAAGCCGAAAGCGGCCATGCCTTTGACCGCCACGAAATTCCTGGTTTTCTCATCCATATTCCAGAGCAGGCGGTCCAGTCCCGAGTCATGCCGGTAGGCAAATTCCCCTGCCATCGTCGATTTTTCATCCTGGGCCATGGCTTTAGCCTTGGCCCCAAGGTCCGAGGCCACGTTTTTAACGATGCCCTTCCCTTCGTTCAACCGCTTCATTTCTTTATAAATTCGAACCGAGGCGTCGTAATTTTTCTTGGCCGCGACGATAAGCTGAAAGAGATGATTCTCCACGACGCGTTGATGAACAAAATCCTTCGACGCCCGGGCCCCGGAAACAACGCCGTCCAATAGCGCCCAGGAAGACGGCGATGCCAGAGCTAACAAAGCGCCGATGCAAACGCCGGTGGTATAATAGCGGCGTACGCCGATGAAAAAGAAAAAAGAAAAGAATCCTCCCCGCCAGGCATTAAATCTCAAAGCCTTCCAGGAAATTCTTGAACGGACCACGGAGAGCCTTGAAAATAGACTCGTCGGCCGCCTAAAGGCTGAGTTGGCTACCAAAGAAGAACTCAAAGAAGCGAAAGAAGAACTCAAAGCGGAGTTAGCCAAACGTCCATCGACAGAAGAAGTGCGACGGATCGTTAATACGGAGCTTAATAAGGTTTGGACAGTGGAGGAAGCCAAACACGAAGAGCATAAAGAGCGGCTCCAAAAACTCGAAGTAACGGTTTTCCCTTCCACCTAAACCTCCACAGGCTCCATCAGGGCCAGCTCGCTCAAAAAATCAAGCCTATTCATCGCGCCTTTTTGGCTTTTCAATCGTTCCTCCACGGCGCAGTCTTCGGCATTGGTCGTCGCAATCCAATATTCGAGCGAACTGGGATTAAGCCTGAGCGTGCGCGAGTGTTCTCCGAACACCACAAACAGCTCGGCAAAGGACCGCCTTCTTGTTTCAAGGCGCCGCACAGCTTCGATTTGCCTTGAATTGAGACCGAAAGCGCCCAGCGTGTCATGACCCATGTCCAGACGCAAAAACATCTTCCAGAAAGAATTGGCGATCATGGCCGTGGACGCCTTGCTTTTGATGAAGTCCTTGGGGCTCTGGGATACGGAGATAATGAGCCCGTTGAATTTTCTAGCCGTTCGATAAAGCCTCGAAACCAGTTCCGAAGAAGCGTCATCGTCAAAAAACTCCCAGCCCTCGTCGATAATCACGACTTTTTTCTGGCCGGGGTCCTTGAGAGTTTTGGATAGTCCGAGAGAAATCATGAAGATCAGCGGCGCCTGAAGCTCAGGGTGCTGCTTAAGCCTGGCCAAATCAAAAACCGTCAGACGCTTCTCGAAGGGCCGAATTGTCGAGGGAGCGTTTAGAATATTGCCGTAACCGCCCTTGGTGTAGAGCCTGAGCTCATTGGCGATATGGCGCGCTGGGCCGCAATCCGCGTCCTCCAATCCCAAAGCCGCCATGGTATCCACGAAATCTCCCAATAGCGGGGCATGCACGTTCGCGCTCTGATAAAGCCTCGTTATGCCGGTCTCAATCAAGTGCTTTTCAATTTGATCAACCGGCCGGATCAACATTTTCTGGATTAACAGACGCAAGCAGCCCAGCAAATCGGCGTCCGGGGCGCCGTCCACCCCGATCATGGCTTCCTTGGGAGGAAACGGGCTGATCGCGCAGTTTCCGGAAGGCTCAATCTCGAAATAATCCCCTCCTAAAATTCCGGTCAATCGTTTATAACTGCCCCCCATGTCGATCACCACAAAGTTTGTCTTTGGATCCTGGACCAGGAGGCTCGATACCACATAATTCATGGTGAAGCTTTTGCCGCTTCCGGTTGAGCCGATCACCATGCCATGCCTGGGCGAGCCTTCCCAAAAAGGGTCAAGGTTCACCATGTTCTGCTCTTTCGAGTAAAAAAGGACTCCCGGCCCCTCTGCTCCCTTCCACGGCGCTGACAGGGGAAGCAGGCAAGCGGCCGCATTGGCGGTCAACGTATGCCGTCGCATGGGCAGAATCGCTCCATTAGGCAACTGCGCGAGAAAATAACGCAAATGAAGAAAATCCTCGGTCACGAGTTCCCCGCCCAAGGTTTCTCTCGCCGCCATCATGATTTCCAAGGCTTTGTTTGCCAAAACGCCCTGGTCATGGTCGCGCAGCAATACAAACAAGCTCGCGATATAAAACTTTGTTCCGGAACCGTGGCCCAAGCCTGCAAGCTCATCAAGGTCCCGAATTTTGTGGTTTAACTGATGATTGCCCGCGCCTACGCTCATAAGGCTGGAATAACCCCGGATATCGCTATCTAACCTGGCGAGAAAATCCTGATGATCCGGGGATAAAACCGTTATGACAATCGTCGAGCCTTCGGGCAGATGAGCGATCATGCGGTCGATGCCTCCGGCCGGCACTGTTTCATCAAGCATGAAGAGCGAAAACGCCTGATGGAAAACGCCGTCAACAGCGAACGCTGTTTTTCCATGACTGCCGGCCGACGCGGCCAACTGGCAGCGATGAGAAAAGCGTAAATTGTATTTTGGAGGCCGCAAGCCGGCTCCGGCTTTATCCGGGTTTAGGCGTTGCCAGTAAAAATCAGCCAACTCATGCTCATCGAGCCGCCGATGCGAAGCCTTAAGGCCGGAGAGCCGCCCTAAAACCACGGACTCCATCCCCACGAACCTATCCCTAAATTCCGCCAATTTTCTGCCGGCGTCTCTTGATGCTTGGCCAGGGTCCATCACCAAGCGTGGAAATAGAGGCAGTTTGAGAAAATTTCCGTTATAAAGCCCAAGCAGAAGATGGGTTTTTCTTTCTTTGCGCGCAGACCGCGAAAACAATTCATGCTTCGATTTAACGATTGCGGCCTGTTCCTTGGGCAATTCGTGAGCCAATCGTTCCAAGCGCTTAATCTCCGTTATTGACCCAGGCCGAACGTCAACAACAAAAACAGCCGCGGCCCCGGCCGGCAAGGATTCAAGCGCAAGCGCCGCTTCATCGATGAACCGGGCCTGACCCGCGTCATTCATCAATAAAATGTCTTGATGCGGCGAAAGCTCATACGCCGCGCTGATTTCCCCGCCCATGCCCAAAGCCAAGCCATCCGGCGTTATGTCCAACAGATTCAGATGCCTGTGCAGCAGGCATTGATCCGAAGGCGCAGGGGAAAGAAGCTCGGCGAGCTTAGACATATTGAACTGCCCCCGCAGGCCTGGGCTCCAAATCTACCAGCAGATTTTTTGACGAGACCAAATAGAGGGCAACGGCCTGCGTCCAGCCTTGGGGCTTGCGGCCTTTGACAAAGTAAAGCCAGGACCATAGCCCGGCGGATACCAGCGCGGTCCATATCAGGCTCGGGAAAAGCCGCGAGCAAAGCGCCACAACAGCGCCCATGCCCGCCCAATCCCCAGCCTCAAGGCCGAAGAATTTGACTTTGGCCGCGGTGTTGCGGAAAGTTCTATACGCCCCGCAATAGATTGCCATAACCCACCGCCGCCAAAATAATTTTGACGATGGGAAACACCATCAAAATCAAAATCCCGCCAATAAAGGCGTTTCTGGCTGTTTTCATTTTGTCTTCGTCGCCGGTTCCGTACGCGGCGAACCCGTAAATGAGGCCGATAAAAAGTACGACCACTCCCACGACCATGGAAACCTTCTGAAGAATGGCGGTCATGGGCTGGATCACCTGGGCTTCCTCGCCTGCGGCCATGGCGGCGGGAACGCCCAAAGCCCCCGCCGCCAGCAAAGTTCCCAACCGGATGAAGGCGAGCTTCATCGCGTTAGACAATCGCATAGCCGGATT
Source organism: Elusimicrobiota bacterium (assembly GCA_016180815.1). Lineage (NCBI taxonomy): Bacteria > Pseudomonadati > Elusimicrobiota > Elusimicrobiota bacterium. The sequence continues at coordinate 8,271 of JACPAN010000024.1, read as the reverse complement.
CCTCATTCTTGGGCCCCGTCTCGCCTTGTCCTTCCTGGTTTTTCCTTTTTTCCTCATACTCGCGCACGACAGCCTCATGCAAGGCCGATTTGGCCGCGTCTCCGATGACATACACAACGTCCTCATAAGGCGATCCCCCTTTTTCCTCCGCGCGTTTTGCCCTTTTTTTGGCCGGATAACCCACGAATAACCCGTTCTTTCCGTTCATCAGGCTTGCCCCCCTAATCATCACCGGGCCGATTTTGACGTCGAACATGGCCAAAAGATTTTTATTCTTCGGATTCTTGGCCGGATTTAAATGCCTAATTTCGATTTCAACTCCTCCCGCTCCGTCCGCCGCAATTTCGCTCATGATTTTTCCCTCCTGATTTTCAACGGCTCTCCGCAGGTCTGGTGGTTTTAAAGATTCCGCTCTCAACGCCCACCAGCCTGCGGATAAGCTCAGACCGTTCGTCATCCGGCCACTTGTCCACGAAATCCCTGGCCAAGATGACAAAATCCATGCGCGCATCCTGCGCGAAACTGACGGCAAAGCGAAGGTAATGACGCCGTTGTTCCTTTTGGGTCCGGCCAAAAAGCCAAACTCTGCGCCGCACAACCGGAAACTCGCTTCCCATTGAAACCAAAGTCTTTCTGATCTCTTGGTCATGCGGCCTTAAAGCCAGAAGTCTTTTGAGAATGATTTCCGACTCCTTGGATTTCCCCTCCTCGATCAAGCGTTTGGCTTCTTCAGACAAAAACGCCTCTATGGTTTTGGCCCGGAGTTTAAGCTCGGTGTATGGGTTCATGTTTTCCGGCGGTCCCGCCTCATCTTCACGAAAAAAATAGCTCAGGCCCACGCGCCCGGTGGGACTGATAGCGCGAACTTGCCATGAAAAATCAACGGCAAATTGCCTGTTTTTGGTAGTTAGACCGAATCCGAATCTCGGAACGCCGTTTAAGCCCGCCCGCAAAGAGAAGCCCGGCGCCGGAGAAAATCCGAACCCTGCGGCTAATCTGGGCGTGGAACCATCCAATAATTTCTCCGCCTGGCCCATCATTACGACGCCGCCGATAGAAAGCGATGCTCCAAGACGCAGTTCCGGGGGATAAACCTCTTTGCTGCCAGCAAAATTCAGGCCTGAAAAATAGGCATTTTTAAGCACCGCGCCCAAGGACCATCGCTCCCCCAGACGAACAGCCCCGCCGATATCCGCGAATACGGCCTTGGATTCATACCCCGCCAAAACAAAATCAAGCAGGCCTAAAGTTGTGCCCAGCCGCGCGCTCCCTCCCGCTCCCGCAGACGCCCCCAATAGATAGGCCCGTTGGTAGCTTTTAGCCGGACTGCCCGCATCCATCACGCTTTCCCTGCGCGTGATCTCGCCCAAATCAAGCCCGATGATTCCCAAACCGAAACTGTTATTACCCAAAGAAAACGCGCTTCCCAGCCAGGAATAGCTCACCTGCGGCATGAGCTTCGCGTACTCCCCTGTAATCCCCGATGCCCTGGCTGAAAGCCCGGCCGGATTGTAATAGAGGGCATTGGGCCCCATGGAATAAGCGGCCGCGGCCCCACCTAAAGCCTCTTCCAAGGAGCCCGGCCCATGCGTCAAAAAATGAGTCCTGCCAGCGAACTCTCCATGAACCACAGCGATCGGCAGGATCAACAGCAATGCCGCCGCTCTCATCGAATCGCCACCGTCCTGACCACTGTTTTAGAGCCGGGCGTTTCAACAACGGCCAAATACATACCGGAGAACACCGGCTTTCCCGAGGCATCCCGTCCGTCCCAGCGCAATCGGTGAACCCCGGCCGACAAGGGCCCGAAATGGCCCTCCCAGATAAGGTCCTGATACACCGAATAAACCGCGATCCGCGCCTTATCCACAGGTTCCAATGCCGTCAGCACAAAATCAGTCCCGTCATTAACCCGAAACGGATTGGGCGCGTTATACGCTTGGCTTTGTGCGGACCGAGGAACCAAAGAAAAAGAGCCGGCCGGGCCGTTAATCACCGCGCCTTGTGAGTCGCGGATTTCAACCTGATAAACGTAATTCGTATGGAAAAACAAATCATCAAGCGCGGCCAAGTTTAAAGCGCCTTGATAAACGAGTTGCAGGGGAACGCCGCCGACCAAAGGCGGCGCCGCTGATGCGCCATCATTTTGACGGCCAAGGTAAAGCGCGTAGATAACGGCATCACCGTCCGGATCAATATATTGAGGCCAGCTTATACTGATTGAATTTTTGTCCGAGACCACAATTCCGTCCGGAAGGGCGGCCTCATGGCCGGACTCCGGCTGAGGATTATTATTGAGATAGGAAAGAAAAACGGAGATAGCCGGACCCGATGATGAACCGCCGAAGGAATCGCTCGCTTCAACGGCAAAATAGTATGTCGAGTGAAATTCCAGGGAATCAAATGTCATCGTAGTCGCCTGCCCCGCCTCGCGCGCGGGCATGGATTGGCCGCTTTTAGACCAAAAAACGCGATAGGAAAACGCATCTGCGTCGCTGTCTTGGCTTGCCGCCCAAGTAAGTTCGTATGCCAGGGATCGTGTCGAAATAAACCCGGCCGGACTGTGAATTACGGGAGCCGAAGGCAAATTGTTGGTCAGTTCACATCGCCAGACAAACATATCGCTCTGGCTAACCGCCCCAAAAACATCCGAGGCCATTACCGCCGCGTAATAAGACGTACCAAATCGCAAATCCGTCAGCGCCATAGACGTACCCGTGCTAAACCCAATCGAAACGAGTAAATGAGGGGCGGTTCCCGTCCAAAGGGCATAATTGACGGCATCGCCTTCGGCATCCAAGGAACTTTGCCAAGTCAAAACATCGGAAAACGGCTCGTGGCCATGGCGGGCCCGCAGCGTGTCACCTGCAAACACAGGAGAGCTGGGAGCGGTGTTTAGGAACAAGTGCGTCAATGACGCACTGGAACTCAAAACAGACGCTCCGAATGAATCGTTGGCTCTAATCCGCCAATAATAAGTAACACCAAACATCAGGTCTTCAAAAGTAAACTCCTCGGAAACTAAATTTTGAGCTGCCACGGTTAAAGCTTCGGGCCTTGTCCCGGCAAATACCGCATAAGTGATCGCATCCCCGTCTGGATCAAGAGACCCTGTCCATCTCAAAAGATGGGATGTCGATCGAGTTGTCGTTGCTCCAATGCCATGACTTGCAATCGGCGCTGATGGCGGATTGTTTTGCAAAAGGATTTGAAATTGATTCACAGGCCCTACTGTGACGCTATACGGGTCTTTGGCGATGATCTGCCAGTAATAAGTCGTGGCATAATGCAGCCCCTCAAAAAAGTAGGAATTGATCCCGCTGCCCTCAAAAATCTTGGCCAAAGAGCCGGTGCCGAAATAAACGCTGTAGGTGACGGGGTCGCCATCAGCATCCGGAGCATCAGCCCAGGAAACGGTTTCCCCAAAGGGCTCATTTTTATGCCGCCAAAGGACGCCGTTTCCGCTTGAAGCTGAAGGAACGAGCGGAGATGAATTCTTAAATTGAAGCCAGAAGGATTTGACATCGCCCTGTCTCGCCGCGCCGAACGCATCCACGGCGCTTACCCGCCAGTAATACGTCGTGTTCAAACTGAGACCGGAAAGCGGATAGTCCGCCATACTCCCCTCGCCCAAAATAGACAAGGCAGCAGGATTGGTTCCGGCCCAAATCTGCATAAACACCGGATCGCCGTCCGGGTCATCGGGAATCTGCCAGGAAAGCCAAACTTCGGTGGAACGAGTAACGATGGTTCCCCAGGTTGAGGTATAGACAATAGGTTGCGGCGGCTGGTTGGACAGGTGGTAGCTGATTGCCGCGGGCGTCCCATCCGTCCGCGCCCCATAGCTATCAACGGCGCTGACCATGAAATAATTGGTGCTCCATTGAGCCAGACCGTTGGCAGTAAAAAAATTGCCGGAGACGCTGCCAGCAGCCAAAGTAAAGCTTGAGGGATGGGAACCTTGATAAACCTGGTAAGTAACGGGGTCGCCGTCCGGGTCGTTGGAAACCAGCCAACTGATGGCATCCGAGAATGTCCCCGTTGAGTGAATTCCCCTTGAGAAAGGTCCGTTAAGGATAGGGGCCGTGGGCGCCGAGTTTTGGAAATTGACCGTAACCGAGGCAACAGGCCCTTCGCTGACGCCCCCATAGGCATCCTCAGCCCGCACCTTCCAATAATAAGCCTGGCCCCAATTAAACCCGGAAAAGGAATAAGAGTTGCCGCTGCCTGAAGCCACCTCTGCCAGCGATCCAGGGGTATCGCCTAAGTAAAACCGGTAGGTAATAGGGTCCCCGTCCGCATCTGTGGAGGGATTCCAGTTAATCAGGACAGAAGTATCCCGCGTCGTAAAGACTTTATTGGAGTAAGAAGGAACTGTTGGCGCTGAGTTGACGAAGGTATAGTTTGTCTGCTGGGTTATGCTGTCAGCTTGGCGGTAAGCGTCCTTGGCTCTTATCATCCAGTAATAATTGCCTGGGCTCGGCGTTAGCGTGACGCTTGTGTTGCTGGTTGTTGAGGTTAGGGAAAGGCTGGTAGGGCTGCCATTGGTTTGGGAAAGATAAAGCTCATAGGCGATAGGGTCGTTGTCGGCATCATAGGAGGGATTCCAGCTCAAGGCGACCTCCCTGCTGTGAAGAGAGGCGCTGCCGGCTGGGGCAAGGCTGGTGGCCGCGTTCGGTGTGTTGTTATAGGCCATGCGTATTATCTTGTCCCCAGCCGTGTTTCCATTGCCGTCAGCGTCTAAAGCATAGACGTAACGGCGTCCGTCTATAGCTGCCATACCGATATAGGGACCTGGGTAGCCTCCTGGAACGGCAAAATGGGTTACGGCATTGCCGCTGGAATCGAACTTTTTGACCCCTGTTCCTTCGCTGTAATAGCTGCTTCCCAGATAAAAGTAACCATCAGAATCGGAAAAAACAAAATCCGGGGTAAAGCAGTTTTGATAATTGCCCCCAGGAATAAAGGAAGAAGATACACTACCATCAGAAGCGTTTAATATCCAAACCCGCTGCGTGCCGCAGTAAAGGTCTGTGCGGCCGGCTACAAAAAGTTTGCCGTTTAAATAAACCATGTGGGTTCCATTACGCCACGGCATGGAAACGCTGGATAAAAGGCTCCCATTGGCCGCGCTATAGGCTTCCAGCTTGCCATGGCCGCCCCAACCGCAGTTGCCGGGACCGCTGCAAACCCAGGGGGCGTCATGGGACACCCAGACCTTGGTTCCATCTGAGGCGATTCCCCCTGCCAGGCTCAATGCCGATGAATTGCCAAAGGATAAAACCACGTTGCCCGATGAATCGATTTTTTTGATTTCCCTGGCGCCGCTATTGTCGTCTAAGGCCCAAATCCATAAATTAGGGTCAACGGACAGGCGCGCATAGCCGCCTAAATGCCCGCCCACGGTGATGATTTCATTAGCCGGGGTTAGCTTTTTAATAATCCAATGGGTAACCTCCTGGTTATAGGTGAGGAAATAGGCGTTTCCCAAATGATCACCGGCAAGACCCCTGGCATAAGGATAGGGCGATCCTGTGACGGCTATGGAGTCATAGATGAGGTATTCCCCGGCCTGCGTAGATAGAGGAAAAGAGAAACCTAATAAAACCAAAGCGCCCGCCAACGCCGGCAGAATCCCCCTTGCTAAATTCAATTTTTGGAGAAAGACTTGAAACAGCCGCAAGATAGGTTGCGGCCCTTCCTCTAAGAGGTTACTTAACCCCCGATAGAGAAGGACAATGTGGAGGGAGAGCCCCCTGGCTCTCCCCTGCTTTTTCCGCCTCCCCAACAACCGAACCACCAAATCCGTCATGGCAGCAAATGTTCCAAATGATGGGCGCGGGCACAGCGCCTCAGATAAAAATGGAAGCAGGCCGGAGCATTTTCTTTCGCAACAATTCCCCGCTCAATAGCTTGATTTGTTGCGGCGAACACCCGATCGATCGAATCCTGGGGAATGCGTTGGGCCAGCCCTTGATAAAGGGAAAAATTTAACGGATCAACAACGAAATTCAGCGGCCTAAACCGGCATCGAGAATCAACTTGAGAGAGCTTGCCGGCTTTAGGACCTGCCAACCGCCGTAAAACGCCATGGATCATTGCCGGATCATTACAGCGCAGATCGGCGTTTAAATTAGATCGGCGGCAACGCCTTGTTTACGGTTGTTTATGAATGTTTACGAATGGAAGGTTTTTTACCGTCGAGCAGGTCGCGCTTGAAAAGGTTTACGATTGTTTACGAATTTATTTTAGGCTGCGGAAAATCGATAGGCAAAACCAGATTATTTAAGTCAAAAAAAATTGAACAATAAATTATGCGTTCGCAGAATGTATATTTTGCGAACAAGTGAGCACAGCAAACTCTTTCTTGGGGTAATTCAAAATTTGAACTTTCTATGTACGCTAAGCGTGTTTCGATTGTGCGGGCAAGGTTGTCAAAACCAACCAATTGATGCCGTACTGATCCTGAAAATCCATCTGAAGTTCGTGGGCAGAGGTGCCAAGGCCAAAAAATATACCGCTTATACTATGAGTCATGGTTGTTTTCGAGGGTAACCTGAGCGGCAACTGAGAATTAAAATTTATCAACATGGGATCATTTCCACCGGGATCGTTTAACGGTCTTAAACAGGGGCTCACTTTAACCAGAGCATTTTGAGAGGCGCTAAGGTTGACGATGGTTAAATTAACGACAAAAGACCACTGCATAAGTTTTCCAGTGGAATTTACCTGGAGCGGGTTTGCTTCAATTTTTATATTGGGTTTACTGTCTCTCGAAGACTGGAACATGGCCCAACCCGCATAGGCCGTTGCAATCGCAGTGATGATAGTCCCACCAACCTCAACGATCCTGACTGTATCCATGTATTGCGCGGATTATCCGCAACACTTTTTGAATTTCTTGCCCGAACCACAAGGGCAAAGCTCGTTGCGACCGGCTTTGGGTCCTTTGACTATGCCGGCCTCTTTGGCCAGCCATTCCAAGGCGCCCGGGGCCTTCTTCAATGGTCAGGCAGCTCTTCGGGCAAGGTTTTGTTGCCTAAAAAATAATCGGCGAAATAGGAGTTCCGGGAAAGGACATCTTGAAGCCGCCTTCGCGCTTGCCGTGATTCCCCCTCCAAAACATAGGTAGACAAGGCTTTCATGGACAGCCACTCCAAGCCTATGTCGTCTTGGTAGTCTTTTGATTCAAAAAGCTGCTTTAGGTCGTCCCAATTGCCCACGGCGCCCAGGCAAGAGGCTAAGGTATAGCGGATGCCTTGATTGTCATTGGGATTAAAGGTCAGCATTTCTCTATAGTGATCGAGCGCCTGATCAATCTCCCCCATCATCCAAAGGCAGCCGGCCAAGCCGGCTTTAGCGCGCATAAAGGGGCGAGTTTCGATCATGCCCCAGAAGTTCCCGGTATTCTCTACGAAAAACTCCTTCCCCAAGGCGCGCCGGGCGGCCTCCAAGGCTTGCTTGTACAGCCGGTACTCTTCATCCACGCTTTGGGCTGTTTCTTCGGCCAGAATGACATAGCCGTCCGCGCAATCAGGCCAGATTTTGATGGCCTTACGGGCCATCTCGACCTTTTTCCTGGGATCGTTTTCGCCGAAGGCGTCATAAGCCAGGCTTTGGGCGAATTCGGGAGCGTTTTCCGGAGCGATGGGGTCATTGAGCTTGCCGGAGGCTTGAAGCTCTTTAAGATAGGCATTGGCGTCATCTGGGCTTTTAAATTCGTGGCTTCGCAAATGTTTGGTCAATTCCCATGTGGATTTTTCTATGGCCCGGCGGTCTCTGGGCAGGCAAAAGGGTGCGTTTAGCTCGCCGTCTTCTTCCTTATTTTCTTCGCTTCCAGCCTCTTCTCCGGCGTCCTCGTCTTCACTGTTGATTTCCTTAAGGTGGGTAAGATTCTCTTTGGAGAAATGAACCAGGGGGTTTTTGTTGTCCTGCTTGACGGCAGAATATTTGTTTTGGCCGGCATATTCTTTTTCAATAGAACCCCACTGAACAATTTGTTCGTCAATGAAACCGGCCTCAAAGACGCGGCGCAGATCCTCCTTGACGCCGGGGTCTCTAAATTCGGCCAAATCGCCGGCCAGGAAGGAAATAAACGTTGTGTCGTCCTTCTCAGCGACGCCTTGGGCCAAAAAGCTTCGCAAAAAGGCAATTACCTCATCGCGCAAGACAGGGTTCTTGTGGACCAAGAGGTAAAGCGCGCGGCAGGCCACATGCCTGTTAAAGGGATCAAGACTTTTTAGACGGGCCAGCCTCTTGATGCCGGAAATG